>DMHB01000220.1 GCA_003449595.1 Microscillaceae bacterium
ATTTGACTGGAAAATGGTTAGAAGAATACGCTTATGCTCAAATAAAGCAAGTATTGAACTTGGAAGAGAAATTTATAGGAATTGGTTTGGTTTTACAAAAAGATAAAGTTAAACAAACTGATAATGACTTTGACGTGATGTTTATGTGGGAAAATGATTTATTTATTGTTGGATGTAAAACCTCTCATTTTGTCTATGATGAAGAACGTAAAAAGCCAGTTTCAAAACTTACAGATTATATTTATAAATTAGATGCTTTACGCAAAGATTTTGGTATTTTTCCCAAAGCTTACATTTTCACTCTCAGCAATTTGCCTTTACCCAAAGATGCTAAAGATAAAAACACATTCCAACAACAAGAACAAATACAAGACCGACTAAAATTTCATAATATTACTTTGCTAACTCATCAAACAAGAGTAATTGAAAATCAAGAAAAATTTGAAACTTGGTTAGAAAACTTGAATAAATCAATATGAAAACCCCCCACCTACTTTTCTCTCACACACTAACACTTGAGCAAAATACAGATGCAAAAGCCACCCCCCATGTTGAGGAGTTTAAAGCTTTATCAAGTGAATTACAGCAACATTTCAGCAATTTGCCTTCTAACTTCTGAATTTAGAAGAATATGCCCAGCTTTTGAAAGATTGGTTGAAGGCAAATGCACAAGCAAGTGATTATGCTTTGATACAGGGCAATTTTGGCTTAGCTTTTATTTTGGTAAATTTTTGCAGAGCAATTGGCTTAATCCCTGTTTATTCTACCACCGAAAGACAATCAGTAGAAGTAAAACAAGCAGATGGCTCAGTGATTACACAACGAATTTTTAAGCATAAATTATTTAGGAAATATTAAGCCAAAACCGCCGTCGGCTACGGCTATATGCAGTAAAACTATACAAACCTGCATCCCCTCTCCATTTCCCAACCTTTTTGCTTATTTTTGTATAAGCAAGAAGCCGTGAAACACTTTATCGTTACCATTCTTTTTCTGCTGACGATTGAGATGGTAGATGTGCTTCAGGGGTCTGGGGGAGTACAGATATTTATCTGAAACTTCATTTTGAAAATAATAGCTAAAAATGAACTTAAAATCTATAAAATATGAACTACAAAATATCCTTTCAGGAAAGAGCGGCATTAGCTATGATGCAATTATCCAAACAGTTGCCCGTTACCTTAGAACAAGCCAAAGAGCAAGCCCTGTGGCTGAAGAAAAACACGAAAACAAATCAAATGAAGCAGCGAAACTTATAACTTTTGCGCACAAGCATCAGCTATTTTATGAAGATATAAATCAGGGAAACTATATATCAGAAGGGGCAGAGCAAAAAGTATTTATCAAAGACAATGAATTTGTGCTAAAACTGAACGATTCCATCTATTATGCCTCTTGGGAAGATTATTTTCATAGCCTATTATTGCACAATTACTTTTTTGCAGACACAGCTTATCAGTTCTTGGGTTTCCACCTCAAACAAGATGAGCTTTTTGCAGTGGTAAAGCAAAATTTTATGTGCTTACACAAAATGGAATTTTGTATTTTATAGATACTGTTTTTTACATAAAACCTGAAGTGTTTTGGAAATGAAAGACAGAAGACAGGGAAAAAATGATTTTCAATAAAATGGCAGACAGGGCAACTTACCAAGCAGCTCTTGAAAGCGCACAAACAGTGATTGCTGAATGGATTGCAACAGCGCAGTCGAAATACCAAAAGCCAAAGAAAGGCTGAAATACGATTAATACTGCACAAACCTACCAAGGCCGAAAACAACACCCTGCCTCAACATCCCTCACCATTTCCCAATCGTTTCGCTTATTTTTATCTAAGCAAGAAGCCGTGAAACACCATACCATTACCATACTTTTTCTTTGGGAAGGCGGGGTAAAAGTCAATCACTTGAAGCCAATTTATCAACGCCTAAGCACCAACACAATAAAGCCCACAATAAGCGAAAAGACAACTGACCAGCAAAGCCCACAAGGGGACAGGTGGTAGTTTTTACAGATCCTGTTTTGCTATGCAGATTTTTGTTTAACTTTGACCCAAATAGGTTCACAGTGAAAGCCGTTGCTCGTTTATTCATTTTTTTCTGTTTTCTATACGCTCCCATCGCCCAAGCGCAGCCCAAACGAGTAGTAAAAGGCCGGTTGGATTTGCGCAAGGACACTTTCGATCACCAACTGATCATTCCCCTTGCGGGCGACTGGAAATATGTACACCAGGCTTTTTTGAATGCCGAGCAAATGCAAAAGGCATCCAAAGCAGAATACTTACCCGTACCCGGCGAATGGAACAAGTTTACGTGGCAAGGGCAGCCCATTCCGGGGCATAATTTTGCTACTTACCAAGTTGAAGTACTTTTACCACCCCATCTGCCCGATTTGGCCATTTATTTCCCCTCGCAGGGGACTTCCTACCGGGTTTATGCCAACAATAAGTTACTGAAAGAAGTGGGCAAACCAGCCACACAGGCGGCTGATTACCAACCGCGCTATGAAAACTTTTTGCACGTATTTTCACAAGTGCCCGATACGCTTACGCTGACCCTCCAGATAGCAAACTTCAGCTACAAAAAAGGTGGGATGTGGCACGAGCCCTTCATTGGCTCTTTCAGGGCAGTGTCAAATTGGAAAGAGGTCATCATCTCGTCTGATCTTTTTGTCTTAGGAGCCATCGCCTTTATGGCACTTTACCATTTGGCCTTGTACTGGTTCCGGCCCGACTACAAAGCCACCCTCTATTTTGTAGTTGTTTGTTTAGCTGCCATTACCCGCGAAGCCTCCTTGGGCGAACTGCTTTTGCTCAAGTTGTTTCCGCAAATGCCTTGGGAAATGCTGATAAAAATAGAATACACGTCGTTGTATGTGGGTTTTCTATTTGCCTGTTGGTTTATGCAGTACCTCTATCCCGACGAAACAAACCCCAAAGCCATTTGGCTACTCAATGGGGTAGTAGCTTTCTTTTCTTCCATCACTTTATTTTTTCCGGCTGCCATTAGTTCATACACAGTGCGGCCTTTTCAAATCACCTTTTTGATCTTCTTTTTTTATTGTTTTTGGGTGATGGGGCAAGCCATTCGTAACCAACGCAAAGGTGCTCCTTTGTTTACTTTTGGAATGTTTTTTCTATTGCTCACAGGCATCAACGATGTGTTGTACTACAACTACATCATTAGCACCGGCGCGCTGATGACCTTCGGGCTTTTCATCTATTTCTTTTCGCAAATGGTCATTATGGCGCAGCGCTTTTCGCGAGTTTTCAACGAAAAAGAAAGCCTTTCTCAAGCCTTGCTTGAAACCAATGCCACATTAGAACAAAAAGTCCAAGCGCGCACCGTCGAGCTTCACGCCACCATCGAAGAACTGAATAACTCCAACCAAGAAATCAAACGCACACTCGAAGTGGTAAACCACCAAAAAGAGCGGCTCGAAGAACTCAACCTCGAAAAAGATGGCTTGGTCGAAGTAGTAGCACACGACCTACGTGCGCCGTTCCACCAGCAACAAGGGCTGTTGAATCTTTTGGAACGTACCGCTATCGACGACGAGCAAAAAAAATACCTCGACTTGGTAGCCAAAAGTTGCAACCAAGGACTCAATCTGATTCGCGATTTGTTGGTCATCAACAATGCCGAATATGAACAGAACGATCTTCCCGTCGAACCGGTACAGGCAGCCCAATTCATCGAAAATATTTTGAACGATTTCCAAGCATCGGCGCAAGCCAAAAACATTCGCTTGCATTTCGACCGGCCTATGCAAGATTTCGGCATCTACACAAGCACCGATTATTTGAGGCGTATTTTGGAAAACCTGCTCAGCAATGCCTTGAAATTTTCATTTCCCGACAAAAACATCTTCCTTCAGCTACGCCAAGCAGGGCAAAGGTTTACCCTTACCGTGCGCGACGAAGGGCAGGGCATTGCGCCTGAGGAGATGCCACGGCTTTTTCGCAAGTTTCAGAAGCTATCGGCTCGCCCCACCGCCGGCGAAGATTCCAGTGGGTTGGGGTTGGCCATTGTCACAACCTTGGTAGGGAAGTTGGACGGCTCTGTGGCAGTACACAGCGAACTGCACCAAGGCACCACCTTCCACTTGCAGTTTCCTATCAGTCCTGAGGTTTTGGCTTCCAAATCCTAAAAAATTCGGTTGATTACTTTTACCAGAAATTGGTAAAGCAGCACGATGGCCAATGCCAGCACAAAAGGCATTAGGAAATCGCGCGAAGACCATTGTTGGTAAGTTTGGTTTTTATCTTGCTGGGTTTGCTTCTCATCGGTTTGCTGTTGTTGGGTTTTCTCTTGGTCGGATGTCGCATTGGGGAAAACCTTCCGATACATCAACGGCGGCAGGTTTACATATAAATTTTCAGGGTGGGTGAGGTCTTTTACCTCTTCGGGCGAGAAAGGCATCAGGCGGTCGTCCGGAATTTCATACACATTGTCCACGTGTTCGGCTACCACCTCAGCCTCGGCATAAAGCCATTGTTTCACGCCTTTGTGTCCGGCGCAAGCCCCCGAGTTGGTCGAAAGGCTGCGCGTGCCATCCTTGCAAATAGCGCCCACCCGTTTTACTTGTTTGAGTTTCCAAGGGGCTTTTTTTTCGGTTGACTGCGCCACAGTGGGCGTACCCGGTGCTACAAGAATTAAGGGCAACAAGAAAGCTATGTATTTGAAATTCATACACTTATAAAAGTTTTCGGGGTGGTTTATATTGTAGTAAACGCTGGGCCAATTCTTGGGCTTCGAGCTGGATATGTACCAAGCGCGTGCGGCGCAAATTGCGGCTGGGAATAATCTCTTCCATATAGGCGTTGAAGTGCGTTACAGCGGTCTTCTTGCCCGAAGGGGCTAACCAAACACCATTCTTTTCGGGAATTGTGTCAGCGGTTTGCAGCGCGTATTGTTGGCATAGTCTGAACGCTACCGTGTCGGCCCAAACCCGGTAAGGCTCTATAAAGTCATAAGCAAGCACCGGTTTGTTGTATTCGTCGGCGTGCCAAACCCCAATAGCCGGATCGATGCCGGCTTTGATCAAAGCACCCTCCACTTGGCTGTACAAAATGCCATATAGGTAATTGAGCAGTGCATTAAACAAGTCTTTGGCGGGTCTCCGGCTGCGTTCGCTAAACTGATACACTTCGGGGAGCGCCAGCGACAAGGCTGCAAAATAATTTCTTGAAGCCGTGCCTTCCCATCCGCGGAGGGTGGCGGCTTGGGTATGCAGCGCGAGGGAGGTGTCCAACTTTTCGCCGGTCTTTTTCACAATGCGTTGGATGGCGTGTAGGGCGCGGTCTATTTTTTGCTCGGGCAGATTGGGCAGGCTATGCCTAATTTGCAGCAGAAAATTGTATTGGCTATTGATTTTTTCGAGCAGGCGCTCGCGTGCCCAGTCCATTCCGTCGGGGCTTTGCGAAAAAAGCACTTGGTTGCGCCGGATGGCGGCAATAGAGCCAAATTTGTTGTTCCATATCCTGCCTTTGGGGCTGCCGTCGTTGCTGATAAAAACCATTTCGATGCCATTTTCCAAGGCCAACAATACGGCATCGGTGCTCACCATAATACCCTTGGATAGCAAAATGCTGTCAATCTTTTCGGGCGAGAAAGTCTGTTGCATTTCCTGATGTTTCACTTCAAACAAAGCATTGGTACGGCTTAGTTTGGTGCCGGGGGTGTCTAAAATCAACTGCATAGGCCAAACGTTTATCCATATTTACT
>DMHB01000460.1 GCA_003449595.1 Microscillaceae bacterium
CGCGCTCTGTCAGTACGGATAGGAATATTTTGGCCGTTAGGATTGCTAGAACTCAACCTGCCGGTAGCGGCTACAGCTTGGTTGTAGGAGGTATGAATTTTACCGGTTCGCGGGTTTACTAACAAAGGAAGCGCGTCGATGTAGGTGTTTTTAAGTTTGACCATTTCACGATATTCCAAGATAGCTGGCACTATAGGGTGTTTGTCAACCAGCTTGGCCAGTACCTCTTCGCCGGTGGCATATTGCCCGGTTTTGGTTTTTTTGGCTTTGTCGTCTAACTGCAATTTGTCAAACAAAATATCTCCCAACTGCTTGGGCGAAGCAATGTTGAATTGGCTGTCGGCTAACCCATAGATGGTTTTTTCCAAGATTTCTATTTCTCCCGAAAGGGTTTTAGAAACCTCGGCTAAAATGTCCGAATCAATGCACACCCCTTGGCGTTCCATCGTAGCCAGCACCGGAATCAGGGGGGCTTCGATGTCGAAAAGGAGGTTTTCAACTTGGCGTTGTTGCAAATAAGGGGCAAAATATTGACTTAGTTGGAAAGTAATATCGGCATCTTCGCAGGCATAAGGCACAATTTTGTCTATGGCCACATCGCGCATATTGCCTTGGTCTTTGCCTTTTTTGCCAATCAGTTCTTCAATTTCGATGGGTTCGTAGTGTAGGTAGTTTTTGGAAAGCACATCCATATTATGGCGCATATCAGGCTCTAGCAAGTAATGCGCCAGCATCGTATCGTATAGCTTTCCTTTGAGCTTTACACCATAATTTTGCAATACAGCCAAATCGTATTTGATGTTTTGCCCTATTTTTTGGATGGCAGGGTTTTCAAACACCGGCTTGAATTGAGCCAGCAACTGCTGGGCTTGGGTTTCATCTGCCGGAACAGGTACATAATAAGCCTCTTTGGGATACCAAGCAAACGACATCCCAACCAAAGCTGCATCGATGGCGCTGAGACCGGTGGTTTCGGTATCGAAACAAAAAGCCGTTTTGGTTTGCAGTGCTGCGATGAGTTGCTGCACCAAGGCTGGTGTATCGATGCAGTAATACTGTGCACGGGTAGTATGATAGTTTTGGTATTCGACTGCCGGGGCTTCCTCAGTGTTGGGGGTTTCGCTGACCCAAAGCTCGTTGACAGCCAAGGGGGTAGCGGGTTCGTTGGTCGAAGCACCAAACAAATCCATTTGTCCCGGGGTGGTTTTGGTTGGCTTGGCAGTAGTTTTGGTGGCTTGCGCCGAAGGGGAGGGGTCTTCTTTGAAAAACTTTTTGCTGAGCGTTCTAAATTCCAATTCGTTGAAAACAGCCCGTAGCTTTTCAGGATGAAACGGCACCAAGCGCAAGGCTTCTTCGTCGAAGGCAAGGGGCACTTGGATGTCGATGGTGGCCAATTGCTTGGAAAGCAGGGCTTGTTCTTTGAAGTTTTCCAAGTTTTCGCGTTGCTTGCCTTTGAAATCTGCCGCGTGTGCCAGCAAGTTTTCAACCGAGCCATAGGTTTGAATCATCTTTTTGGCGGTTTTTTCGCCTACTCCGGGCACGCCGGGGATGTTATCGACGGCATCGCCTTGCAGCCCCAAAATATCGACCACTTGGCTCACTTCGTTGATTTCCCATTTGTCGAGCACCTCTTTTACCCCCCAAATGGCCACATCGTTGCCCATAAAAGCAGGTTTGAACAAGAAAATACGCTCTTCGACCAACTGGCTGTAGTCTTTGTCGGGTGTCATCATAAACACCTCAAAATCAGGGTCTTTTGCAGCCGCTTTCGCGATGGTGCCAATCACGTCGTCGGCTTCGTAGCCGGGCAATACCAACGCAGGAATGTTGAACGCCTCAATGATTTGATAAATATAAGGAATGGCCGAGGTGATGTCTTCGGGTTGGGCTTCGCGTTGGGCTTTGTAGGCTTCGAAGGCTTGGTGTCGGAAGGTAGGCTCGGGCGTGTCGAATGCTACGCCAATGTGGGTGGGTTTTTGTTTTTCCAGCACATCGATCAACGTGTTGGTAAAACCCAGGGCTGCCCCTGTATTCATTCCTTTGGAGTTGACACGCGGGTTTTTGCTAAAGGCGAAATGCGCCCGATAAATCAACGCCATCGCATCCAAGAGGAAAAGTTTCTTTTTCATAAAGCCTAAAAATCTAAAATCTGTTGCGGCGATAAAGTTAGGCAAAAATATGCTGTGATAATAAAAGACTTAAAGCGCTGAGCAATAGATGCGTGAGGTATCTATCTGAAAAATATAAACGTAGCTTTTAACCTTATCGATCAAAAAATAACGCGGATAGTTGGCGGTGAAATAGCAGCCAGTTGAGAAGAATTGGTTCTCCGTTAAGATAATTGAAGGGTGAAGGGGTGTAAAAATTACGCTAAAACGAGAACTGGCTTTTCCAAAACCTGCATCGTACTGAATATGATATTTATATTTACAAATGACTCACCCTAAAAATCGAAAATACCTCTGCTTGTTTGGCTAAGGCTTCAGAAAAAATAGCACAATTTGTGAAACATTCTTTAGTGTGCTACTTTAAGTTATTATAAAACACTTGGATTGTAAATTTACAAACTAATCAAAAACTTATACAAATCCATTTCGGGAGCTAATTGAAGTTTTTTTCTTAAACGATTTCGCGACATTTTCACACTTTCAGGGGCA
>DMHB01000239.1 GCA_003449595.1 Microscillaceae bacterium
GTTATAAAATAACTGGCGTTAAGTTAGGATCTATCGGAAATGCAAAAGCCTTTGTATTGTCATGAAAAAAGCCGACTTGTATTGAGCCGCCATTTCAGCAATTTTCAACACCTCGATTTTGAAATCACCTTCACTCATTTTCTCGGTAGTACTGTACCATTCTTTTTGCAAAATACCTTTTTCAGCTAAATAATGAATGGTTTGAAATGGGCTTGAATAGACTTGCATAAATGTTGTGTTTTAAGAGAATTAATCGATAAAAGCTAAATCTAAAAAAATAATCTTCAAAAAAGCTTTTTTAGGTTGAAAATTTCATTTTAAAGAAATAAAAGAATGGTAATTAGGTACAATGCCGCCGCCCCAACCTTCCTTCCAAGCCAACAACCCTTCATTCAACTTGCCGGCTTGGTCAGTAACAATGCCCAAGCTGAAGTACGCAAAATCGTTGTACACTTCTTGCAACAAGAAAAACAGTAACCCATCCAAGGCGGCTTTCTGTTTGCCAACTGTGCTGGCCGCTATGTATTGGGCGTGTGCCACTGGTGGGTTTTCAAAAATCACTATACCAGCGCATAAACCTTGTTCAGGACAATGTGCCTCGAACAGGCGAATATTTAGCGGGAATGCTTCTCGAAGTAATTGAATTTCGGCTGCACTATGCACCGGCTTGCGTTCATACCGATTAGCTAAGTTGGGTATCAATATATCTGCCCAATACCCTGCCCAATCTGCTTGGTTTTCACGATAAACCAATCCATTTTTTTGCGCCTTCCGAACCGATCTTTCTTTTCTCTTGGTAAAGTGCAACCCCTCACGCAACCGGATTACCACATTGGGCTGCACATCCACAAAAGTGGCTTGTTGTAAAAAAAGGGCATAACTATCGGCCTGTGCTGCTTTTCTATGATAAAAAAAAGGAATTGTCTTGTAGCGTACTCCTTGCCAGCCCTGCTGTTTGCCAAACTGACATAAGGCTTCAAAACAAGCCAACAAAGTGCTTAAACTTACTTCGGGAAACCATAAAAAACTCCCAAAAGTGAGGCCATCGTGCGAGGCCAATATCCCTTCGGCGGTGAGGTGGGCGGGTAAAAGCGCTACCAACTGCCCTTGCTCCCAAAACAACAAAGAGTAATCTACAAACCTGTCGGCGTGGTAATCCATAAAAGCCCTTTCAAACATAAACAAGCCATTCGAGGCGCGCCGCACACCGGCATCCCAGACGGCTCGGTGTTGGGTTGCTTCGTAGCGTGTGATGTGCATAGACTTCATACCAAAAACGACTTCTTGAACTGCGCCATCACTGCGGCATTTTGCTGTGGCGAAGTTTCTATTTCCAGCAACGCGGCTTGGTTTTTTGGGGCAAAAAAATCAGGCAAAAGCGCAAGCAAAGTGGTTGGGTTATCGGCTTCAAAATACGCCATTTGTGCATCTTCGGCGGTGCGCTTGGCGCGATAAGGTTGCTGGGTTTCAAAATAGGCTTCTAACTCGGGCTGGTCTTTAGCGCCTTCAATCATCCTAAAAATATTGCCGGCGTGGTTGTTCAACACAATCACCCGCAGGTTTGCCGGAAGAAAATTATTCCAAAGCCCGTTTCTGTCGTAAAAAAAGGCCAAATCGCCAGTCAACAAAACTACTAAACGGTCGGGTTGTGCCAAGGCCGCCCCCACGGCAGTGCTCAAACACCCGTCGATGCCGCTGGTGCCTCGGTTGGCAAATACTTCTACTTCATGGTCTAACCACAAACTCCAATAATTGGCATAACGCACCGGCATACTGTTGGCCAGGTGCAACGAGCAAGGTGCGGGCATTTGTTCAAAGACAAGCTTTACTGCTTCGATTTCAGCGAAAGCGGAGGAGCTAAAATCAAACTGTTGTAAATGGCGCACTGCTTTTTGGTGCCACTGTTGCCAAGTTTCAAAATAACCGGTTTCATCTTCTTGTTCGGCCTCTGTGAGGTGCTGAAAGTCTAAATCGCTAAACAATTGGCTCAAAAAATAATCGGGGGTGGTCGGAATCCAATGGGTCAGCGATTGAAACGGATCGGCCAGTGGGCCTTCGGCTTGGATGTGCCAATGGGCTTTCGGGGCGCACTTGCGCAGCCATTGTTTGAGTGGCTTCGACAAAATCGACTGCCCAAAAGTAATCAGCAGATCTGGCTGTAAAGCCGCTTGGTGGGCTTGTGTCAGGGTTGGCAAAAAGAGGTCGTGTGTGCCGATGCCCTGCGGAAGCTGAAAAGTTTGCGCAGTTACATCGCCCACAACCGGCACATTGAAATCTTGCTGTAAATCCGTCAGGGCTTGCCGCAAAGTGGGCGACCAATGCCCTTGTCCTACCACAATGAGTTTGTGAACGGCTGCGTCCCATTGGTCAAGTAAAAGGTTGCGGGTAGCGCGATCGATGGTTCGCTGGGCAGTTATTTTTTGTACGAGGCGCGGCTTGGCCGGAAAACGAATTTCTTCTTGTGCAGTAGGGTAAAACGGCTCCCTGATGGGGATATTGATATGAACCGGCTGCTGGGTTTGGCTTGCTAAAAGCACGGCTTCATTGGCTTGGCGCTTAATTTGCCAGATAGCGTCAGGGTGAGCATATTCGACTGGTAGTTGAAAAAATCCTGCTACGTGTTTGCCAAAAATTTCGCCTTGTTGGATGGCCTGCCCGTCGAGTTGGTTTATCCATTCGGGCGGTCGGTCGGCTGTCAAAACCAATAGCGGGATGCGTTGATAAAAAGCCTCAGCGATGGCCGGGGCATAATTGAGCACCGCCGAGCCTGAGGTGCATAAAAGACCCACCAAGGGTTGGGGTTGGTCGGGGTGTAGTTGGTGTTGCCACTGGTAGGCTTGCGCCAATCCCAAAGCGATGAAAGCCGCGCTGCGCTCGTCGCTTACCATATATTTTTTGAGTTGGGGATGGCGTGCGATGGCAATGGTAAGCGCCGCCGACCGAGAGCCGGGCGAAATGACAAAATCAACTACTTGTTGACGGGCGCAAATTTCAATGAAGTTGTAAAGCGGTTCGAGAAGCATTGGTCAAAATTAACAAACTTTTGTTGGACGTGTGGGCTTCGTTGCCACCATTGAAAAAGGCCATCCCCTCAAAAGAGATGGCCTTGTGATAGGATAAAAATTACAGGGTTGCTTTAGTGCGTAGAGCGCAACAGTTGGCCATATTTTTCTTTTCCAAAATTTTCGGCAAAACCGTTTTCGCTGCTGA
>DMHB01000217.1 GCA_003449595.1 Microscillaceae bacterium
TAAGTTCGATTGAAAAAAAATAGCTACAACAAAAGACCAATAGGCATAAATTAAACCGTGCAAAAATAATTTAGTTTGTTAAATTTTTAAATAATGCTTAGAAATGCTTCAAAGCTTGTCAATCTCTCACCAAGGCTTTTGGCAATACCCATTGCAAATAAGCAAAGGCCAAAAAAGCCAATCCACCTCCCAGCCCAAAAACCCAAGGCAGCCGGCTTGCTTGGTTGGCATAAAGCCATCCTGAAAAAAAAGCTCCTAAGCTGATTCCAACTTCTAAAGCAATATATACAGTGGCCATAGCGCGTCCTCGATACTGATCATGGCTCAAATCGATGGTCCAAGCAAATACAGTAGGAGAACTCATACCAACAGATAGCCCTAAGAAAGAAGCGCACATAAAAAAATACCAAACTTCTTGTGAAAACCCCATCAAAACCATAGAGAAAGCCAGCCACAAAGCAGATATTTTTAAGATAAATACCCTGCCGATTCTATCTGAAAGTTTTCCGGCTACAAATCTTACCGCCAAGGAAGAAACAGTGAAAAAACTAAATGCAATCCCTTTGTTGCTTAATCCTAAATGCACACTAAAATCGGGAAGAACCGTAAGAATCGCTCCAAAAGAGAATGTTGAAAGTGCCATAACCACTGCTGGCGGCCATACATTAGGTTCGTATAGCTCGTTGGCCTTTAGCCTCAGCATTGGCCATTTGAAGGACTCTTTGTTTGATAAAGTCTCACGTAAGCTCATCAACATAGCCATGGCCAAAAAAGCTACCAACGAAGAAGTATAAAACATGGTGTTCAACGAAGTTTCCTGTGCAATATAAGCCCCGATGACAGGCCCAAAAGCCATCCCTACGCTATTGCTTAGCCCCAATAACCCCATCGCTTCGCCTCGCCGGTCGAAAGCCACCACATCTGCCAAATAGCTGGCTGTTCCGGTTGGGGTAAACCCTGTGGAAAGTCCGTGCAGAAACCTGAGGAAAAAAAAGCCCGCTAAAGTACCTACTAACGGATAAAGGAAGCCGCAACACAAACACACCATAGCGCCGAAAATCATCACCGGCACACGCCCAATTTTATCAGCCAATTTGCCACTAATAGGTCTTGAAAGACCTGCAGTGAGGGCAAAAAGCGCAATGATTAACCCTTTGTAATCTTCCCCTCCCAACGTAGTGAGATAGGCAGGCAGCTCAGGGATAATCATATTGAAGCTTGCAAAAAATAAAAAAGTACTCAAACAGAGTACTAAAAACTGACGTGTATATAAAGGCGAGCCGGTGTTGTCCATTCAAATCGCTGCTGACGCTTTAAAAAGGCAAATCTGGCTCGTCAGAGCTTTCAAAAAATGGCTCTTGAGGTGCCTCTTTATAAGAGTCGCCATCTTCGTTGGCAGTACCACCCGATAGCTTTTCAAGCTTCCAAGCTTTTACATCTGTGTACCATTTGCTATTGTACTCACGTGATTCGACATCGAAATACACCTTCAACTCGTCGCCTGAGGCCAAGCTTTGCAAAATCTCAATCTTGTCTCCCCAAAGTACAAAACATACTTTTTTAGGATATTGATCGCCGGTTTCGATGACAAAACTTTGTTTGCGCCATACGCCGTTGCGCCCTGTACCGGTTTCTTCCCCCAGTACTTGTACTAATCTTCCTTGTAGTTCTAAACTCATAACAATTTAATTGGCTATCACCTGCAAAATTAGTTACTTCGCATCAAATATAATGTCATATCAACAAAAAAAAGCGCAAGCAGTTATATAACAAGTAGCAAGGTTTGGAAGTGCCTTTACACTTTTAACTACAAAAAATAAAGTATTCTATGAGCATTGGTTATACCCCGGTGGTGATTGCCCTATTAGGTTTTTTCTTTTTATGGGCTATTGTACACTACAGTACGTATCAGGCATATTGGCGTCAAATTGTTCAACTTCGCCAACAACTCACAGAGGGACTACGGCGTTTGTCCCAGAAAATAGATGCTTTTTTGCAAACTAACCCTGAACTTTCTTCTGAACTTCAACAGACATTGCGTGCTTTTGTAGACAAATCCCTGTCTATTCAGTCGGCTCAACTGGCAAACTCACTGGAGATGAGCTACCAATTGATGCAGACTTGTGAAACGCATTTTGCCTCTCAGTATTCCGCCGAATGGCAACAATGGCTGGCATTGTATGATGATTTAGCCCGAACCAAAGCCCAATGTTTTGTAAAAATCAGGCATTATAATTCTTTGTTGGAAGGATTTCCTGCTACTTGGTTCGCTAAATTGACTGGTTTTAAAAAAGCTTGGGTTTGATACCAACTACTATTGGCTGTTTGTATCATCGGCCAACAGCCAAGTAGGCTAACATAGGGTTATATGCTAAATACTGACCAATTGCGAAAGCGTTACTTTCAATTGCTGGGCAGTTTGGTAGCCCGAACTGCGCCATAGGAGTTTACCATTTTGATAAAGCATCAAAGTCGGTACACCTTGCACTCCCAATTGACCAGCTAAGTGTGTATTGCGGTCTACATCGATTTTGATGATTCGCACTTTTTCTTCCACCATCGACGCTAATTTTTCCAACTCGGGTTTTAACATTTGGCAGGGGCCACACCATTCTGCCGAAAAATCGATCAATGTGGGGATCTGCCCAGCTATGAGGTCTGAAAACTTTGCCATATTGCGAATTAAATTAAACGGAATGAACAGATAGTGTTTGTGAAACCACTTCAATAGTAGGCTTCATAAAGATAGTTGTTTTCATTGAATTGGCGATTAAGCAGGCTTTTTCTGCTTTTTGTAATACTTTATGTGCCAAGGCAATATCTTCTTCGTTGTTTACTTTTACCAAGGGCTTTAATATAATTTGACTCACCACCAGACGCCCCTCGACAGTATCTAACTGC
>DMHB01000434.1 GCA_003449595.1 Microscillaceae bacterium
TGCGCCGCGGGCGGGTGCGGGTGTTCGACCTATCCGAAATGAGCGTGGATGCGGTATTGGCTTCGGCCAACTTGCCGTTTTTGTTTAAGGCTGTAACCATCGACGGCGAAGACTACTGGGATGGGGGCTATATGGGCAACCCGCCGCTTTACCCGCTGATTGATGGCACCGATTGCTCGGATATTATGCTGGTGCAAATCAACCCGATCAATGTACCGGAAACGCCTAAAACTTCGATGGAGATTCGCGACCGTATCAATGAACTTAGCTTTAACTCCAGTTTGATGCTCGAAATGCGCCGCTTCGACTTGATTGATCGCATGATGGATGCCGGTTTTAACCCTGAAGGCAAGTTTCGCAAGATTTTTATCCATAACATCAACCCCGAGGCGGATATTCATCAGCTAAACACGTCGAGTAAGTTGAACGCCAGTTGGGATTTTCTGACGTCGTTGAAAAACATTGGCAGACGCTATGCTTCGGAATGGTTAGACCAACATTATGATGCTATTGGGGTTCGGACTACTACTGATATTCAGGGGACGTTTTTGTGATTGAAGGCGGAAAGACACTAACAATAGCGGGTAATTTAGGCTGTCTTAGGACAGCTTTTTTTATTGACTTTTAGGTTATCTTTTTTTTGCTGGTAAGCTATTTTTTTATAAGTTTAGACATTGATTTGTTTTTAAAACTAAACAGCCAACGTCTATGCGGTTTCAAATTACACTGTCGCTTATCGGCTCAGACCAAGTATTGCCTTTCAATTATCAGTATGAAATGCAGGCTTGGATTTATAAGATATTTCAACAAGCCAACCCTGCATTTGCCTCTTTTTTGCACGAAGTGGGCTACTCCGCAGCGCATTCTGCAAAGAGGTTTAAACTATTTTGCTTTTCCAATTTATATGTAAGCCAGTCGAAACGATTGCCGGAAGGGCTGCGTGTACTTTGCCCTACTGTTTCGTTTTATATTGGTTTTTATACAGACCAAGCTGTCGAAACCTTTGTACAGGGCTTGTTTATGCACCAAGAGGGAAGCATAGGCAATGCCAAGCACCGCATTCAATTTGTGGTGAGTGCGGTAGAAGCTATGTCTTTACAGCTTGCAGGCGATGAGGCTACCCTCAAAACTTTGTCGCCGCTGGTGATAAGCCGCAACAATGAGCGAGGATATGAAGATTATTTGAATCCACAGGAGGACAAGGAGGACTATTTACACTTGTTTATCAACAATTTGGTGGACAAATATGCCGCCTCAGGCCATTCTATTCCTGTTTCTTGGCAAGATTTCCCATTTGCCCTCGATCTGATAGGAAACCGTGCACCCACCTCTAAACTGATTACGCTCAAGGCAAATACAGAGAAAGCAGAGCAAATAAAGGGCTATCATTTTGCCTTTCGGCTGACGGCTCCTCAGGCACTAATTCAATTAGGGTTGTTGGCTGGTTTTGGTGCGCAAAATGCACAAGGCTTTGGTTTTTGTAAGGAAAAAGCGCCTCAATCTTAATGCAACGAGCTTATGTCAGAACAAAAATCGGTTTTATTGAAGGGACTTAAACTATTGGCGCAGCTTTCGTCGCCAGGAGGCCGGAAAATAGAACAACTTGCCCAAAGCTTGAAGGTATCGGGGGCTACCGTTTACCGGATGATTGCTGATTTGAAAGAATTTGGCTATGAAATTGAACGGGATGCCTACAACCACCGCTATAGCTTGGTAAAAAAATATCGGGTTGACCTTTCGATACAATTTAGCCAGGCTGAAGTCGATTTGATTTACCAGCATTTGGAGGGTAAAGTGGATAAAACCATTCTGACTCCTATTTTGGATAAACTGTATGTGCACGGCGACTTGTTAGCTATTCCGCCAAGGATTGTGGAGGCTAGGTTTGGGAAAAATATAGCTCTGCTGCAAGAAAGCCTGCAAATAGGCAAGGCTGTATGGCTGAAAGGCTACCGGTCGGCCAGTAGCAACCAGGTGCGCGACCGCTATGTGGTGCCGCTGGCCCTTTTAGATAATTACCGCCGCCTGTTTGCTTGGAATGTGGAAAAAAAGGAGATATATCAGTTCAAAACTGACCGTGTGGATGAGGTAAAACCCGACCTTGCACCTTTTGCCTGGGGCAACCAACGCCCGCCAACAATTGAAACGGATGTGTTTTGGATAGATGCTTCGTCGAAGCAGCCTACACTGTTGCAGGTAGATTTGAGCTTGACGGCCTATGAAATTATGCGTGAGGAGTACCCGCGGATAGAAGAATTTACAAAGTCTTTGGGTAAAAATCGTTTCTTGCTAACAACACAAATCAATGATTTTCAAGTGATTAGTTCTTTTTTCTTGCGCCTTCCGGGCGAGATACGCATCCTCGCGCCTGATAGTTTGGTGGCTTATATCAAACAAAGGATGGGAAAGTATATATTTTAAATAAACAAAGGAGGCAATTTTGACAAATGGCAAAATATATAAGACAAATAACCTGAAATACAGATACAAATTTTTAGGCATTCTCATTCATTGAGAATGAGGGTGGGTAGGTTTGTAGGGGATAAAGTAATTACTTTTTGGGCATTGCTAATTAAGTATAT
>DMHB01000039.1 GCA_003449595.1 Microscillaceae bacterium
ACTGAAAGCTCCTAAGAAGTTAATTGCTTTTGGTTGGTATGGTGGAAAGTTTTCGCATCTCAACTGGTTATTGCCCCAATTGCCTAAATGCTTTCATTATTGTGAACCGTTTGCGGGTTCTGGTGCGGTTTTATTGAATAGAGAACCTTCACCAGTTGAGACTTACAATGACATTGATGGAGAAGTAGTTAATTTCTTCAAAGTTTTAAGAGAAGAAAAAGAAGCACTAATTGAACAAATTGCTTTGACACCATTCTCGAGAGAAGAATTTGGAATTGCCTGTGAGTTAGACCCCGATTTGACAGCGATTGAAAGAGCAAGACGTTTTTACATACGGGCAAGACAAGTTAGAACGGGTTTAGCTCAAACAGCGTCCATTGGACGTTGGGCAAACTGCAAAAACACAAGCAGAGCAGGTATGAGTGGTGTTGTAAGTCGTTGGCTTGGTGGAGTTGAACAACTCGACTTTATAGCTGAACGACTTCTAAGAGTTCAAATTGAGAACAGACCGGCAATTGATGTTATCAACTTGTATGACAGCAAAGAGACGTTATTTTATTGTGACCCACCATATATTCACGAAACTCGTGGCGACACAAAATCTTATGGATTTGAAATGACAGATTTTGACCACAGAGAATTAGCCGTAACACTAAATTCAATTGAAGGACTTGCAGCCGTTTCTAACTATGAGTGTGAGTTGATGGAAGAACTTTATCCTGCGAACAAATGGACTAAAATTTACAGCCCCGAAAAAACAATTCATTCAACGAAAGACGTTAGAACCGAAGTGCTTTGGGTGAACTACAACTTAAAAGAATTAAAATCAAAAAACAGCATTTCACTTTTCACGAATGAGTAATACAACACCAACAGATATTTTAGAAAATTTCTACCAAAAAGCACTCGGCAACTTGTCAAAAAGTGCGGTAAAATCTGCATCAATAAGAGAGAAGGTTGAATTTATCTGTAGGTGCAATGCTAACAAAGCACCGATTAGATTTTTAATGTCGTGTTTGCTTGCTAAAACTCACAATCCCAAAGTTGATATTCGTAAGCCATATACAGAAATTGACGGAAATGATACTTACTCAGGCAGATTTTATGATGAGAAATACGTTGAGTTGTTAGTTCACAAATATAAATTGCCCTGCAATCCCACAACTGCATATTTAACACCTGCATTCAGAAACCTTGACCGACTTTTAACTACTGACCTTGTGTTAGTTGGCAGACCAAGAGAAGTTTATGTTTTTGCTCTTGAAATCTTAGAAGCAACTTATAGCAACAAAGAAAAACCCGAAAACATTTTACAAGAAATTATTCGAGTGTTCCTCATAATAAAATCGGAAGACGAACAGAGAATGCAACAGCTTATTGCCGACCTAAAACAAGCTGACGATATTTTACCTCTTGCGACCGAAGAAATTGTAACGCTGTTATTGCAACACTTAAACTGTAAAGGTTCAAGCCGACTTCCTGTTTTAATTGTTGCTTCGGCATATCAAACAGTGAAAGACCAAATTGGAGAAGTAAACAAGTTACTTGAAGCACATAACGCAGCAGACAAGCAAACCGGTTCTATTGGAGATGTAGAAATCACATTGACCAATGACGACCGAATTGTAACTTGTTATGAAATGAAAGATAAACGGGTTACAAAAACCGACATTGATGTTGCACTTCAAAAGTTATCAAAAACGAAAAGTAAAGTTGACAATTACATTTTCATTACGACCGACATTATAGAAATTGAAGTAACAGAATACGCAAAATCGTTGTATGATAAGACAGGCGTTGAGTTTGCAGTATTAGACTGCATTGGCTTTATCAGACATTATTTACATTTCTTTCACAGGCAGCGAAACAAGTTTTTGAATATTTACCAAGCAATGGTTTTAGCAGAGCCAACAAGTTCCGTTTCACAACCATTAAAAGAAGCATTTTTAGCATTGCGACGGGCAGCTGAGGCCGATAAAAGATAAAAAGAGGTGCTGAATAGACTTTCTAAGATTAAGCCTTCAAGGTGAATTTTGATACTCCTCATTTTATTTTTATATTGCAAGAAAACTAATATAAAATCATCAACTATGACAACTTTCATCGTAAACGAAACCTCCTTTTACACCATCGCAGTTGACCCATCCAAAAACCGGCTATACCTTATCTCCAAAGGCTTTTGGTCTTCTAAAGATGATGTGCCCAACTATTTGGAGGACTTAGCGCAAGCCTTAGAAAAACTCGAACCCGGCTTCGATTTACTTAATGATAGCACCGAAGTTGAAACAACCCCTGAAGATGTCAATATGCAAGTAATTTTTCCGGCTGTCAAAATGCTTCAAGCCAAACAGTTGAACCGCACCGCTCAAGTTGTTCCTAAAGATTTGATTTCAAACCTAAACACTGAGCTATTGCTCGATGATGTAAGGCGTGCAGAAACCAAGTTAATGCAGTTTGATAACATAGCCGATGCTGAAAAATGGCTGGATGGGAATTCATAGATTTTTTCCTTATTTGACCCATTAGCAGATTTCACCACCAAAAAACTATCTTTGCGCGTGGTGAAATTTTTTAGCTTCTGCAAAATGAAACAACTATTCCTTAGCCTGTTTGGGCTTATTGGGTGCTCAATAGCAATGGCGCAAGCACCCCGCACCTATACAACCGGTGACATCGAGCTGGCATTGCGCAAACTGCAAGTACTGGGCAGCGCCCTGTACATTGCAGCCCACCCCGACGACGAAAATACAGCGATGATTGCCTACCTCGCAAACGACCAGCTACTGCGTACAGCCTATCTTTCGCTTACCCGAGGCGATGGCGGGCAAAATCTTATCGGCGCCGAACAACGGGAGTTGTTAGGGTTGATCCGCACACAAGAATTGTTGCAAGCACGCCGCACCGATGGGGGAGAGCAGTTTTTTACCCGTGCCAACGATTTTGGATTTTCTAAAAATCCGGAAGAAACCTTCGAAATTTGGGGAAAAGAAAAGGTGTTGGCCGATATGATCTGGGTCATTCGCAACTACCGCCCCGATGTACTGATTACGCGCTTTCCGCCTACTGCCGAAGCCGGCCACGGCCACCATACGGCCTCAGCTATGCTGGCCGAAGAAGCCTTCGATGCGGCTGGCGACCCCAATCGTTTTCCGGAACAATTGCAATATGTACAGCCTTGGCAGCCCAAACGGTTATTTTGGAATGCCTTCTCGCGTCGCCAAGGACAATTTCGTGCCGAAGCCCCCGATTCGCTCAAAGACAAAAGTTTACAAGTACCCCTTAGCTCTTTCAACCCTTTTCTGGGAAAAAGCCACACTGTCATCGCTGCCGAAAGCCGCAGTATGCACCGCAGCCAAGGTTTCGGCTCTGCCAAACGCCGCGAAGAACGCTGGGATAATTTGGCACTTGTGAAGGGCGCTGCGATGGCTAAACCTGATATGTTTGATGGCATCGACCGTACTTGGAACCGTGTGAAAGGCGCTCAGCAAGTGGCTCAATGGCTCAAAGAAGCTGAAGATAAATTTGAACCTCAACAGCCCGCTGCCATTGTGCCACTTTTGGTGCAAGCGGCGGTTGCCTTAGAAAACCTCATAGCCCAAAAACCCGACCCCGAAACACTGTTTTGGGCTTTGTTCAAGTTGCAAGAACTTAAAACTGTTATTCAAGCCTGTTTGGGGCTTTGGTTCGAGGTCAATGCCGATAGCTATACCGCTACCGTGGGCGATAATTTGAAGCTGACCGCCGAAGTGTTTTTGCCTTACAACTTACCGGTTACGCTCGAAAAAATAGAGGTTTTCAATGCTCAATTGGGCAATTTGATGTCGTTCGATACTGATATGCCACGCACATTGGAAACCGGCAAACAGGCTTTGTGGACTCAAAACCTTACCATTCCGGAAGGCTTGCCTACGAACCAGCCCTATTGGCTGAAAGAAAAGGCAACCGAAGGATTGTTTACGGTGACCGATCCTACTGAAATCGGTCTGCCTGAAAACCAACCGCCACTCGAAGCGCAATTTTTATTCAGAATTGGCGACCATCTTTTCAATTTTATGCGCCCTGTTACTTATAAATGGACAAAACCCGACGAAGGCGAGTTATACAGACCACTGGAAATCACTCCCGAGTTGATGGTTAATACTGAAACAGATGTGTATATGTTTGCCGGAAATACCACCGAAACCATCACCGTAAAAGTGGTGGCAGGACGAGCCAACATATCAGGAACGGTTCGCCTCGATTTGCCCCAAGAATGGCAAGTAGAGCCAGCCGAAGCCTCATTTGCTTTAGACAAACGCCTTGCCACACAAACAATTCGGCTTCAAGTAAAACCACCGGCCAAATCTGAAGCGTTTCAGGCTTCGTTGTTGTACCAACTATTCGGCGAAAGCCAAACCAAAACTGCCCAAGGATTGCTACGCATCGACTATCCACACATCCCCCGACAGGTGGTTTTCCCTACTACAAAATTGCTTTTCGATAAGTTGGAGGTCAAAATAGCAGGAAAAAACATTGGTTATATCGAAGGAGCTGGCGATGAAATCCCCCAACACCTGCGCCAATTGGGCTATGTGTTGACGATGCTTTCGGATGAAGACTTGGAAAAAGGAAATTTAAATGGATTTGATGCCATCGTGGTAGGCGTGCGGGCTTTCAACCTCGAAGAACGACGTTTGGGATTTGTGCAAGCCAAACTATGGGAGTATGTCCAACAAGGGGGGCGTTTGGTGATACAATACCAGACCTCTTTTGGGCAAAATGTAGAGCAATTAGGCCCTTATCCTTTCAAAATTACGCGTGATAGGGTTACGGAAGAGCGCGCTGAGGTGAAATTCTTGTTGCCCGACCATCCGCTGCTCAACTATCCCAATAAAATCTCTGCCGATGATTTTGAAGGCTGGGTGCAAGAGCGAGGACTTTACTTTGCCGGCGACTGGGACAGCCAATACCAAGCCCCGCTTTCGATGCACGACAAAGGTGAGAAAGACTTAGCAGGCTCGCTGATTGCTGCTCCTTACGGGAAAGGAATGGTGGTTTATACCGGTTTGTCGTTTTTCAGACAATTGCCTGCGGGTGTGCCCGGTGCTTATCGTTTGTTTGTAAATTTACTTTCGAAATAAGTTATTCCTGCGAAAGCCATTGTTGCGCCTCCAAGAGTGATTCGAAATGGCGTGTTTTGAATGAATTGGTGGCTGTTTCGTTTTCAAGTGTTTGGTTGATAGACACTTGCGTGAATAAATCGCGACTCACAACAATGGCTAATTTGCGCAGGCCGATGTTTTGAAAAACAGGCATAATCAAAGCATTGTGCCATTCTTGCTCCCGCGGACTGATGGTATAGTGCATTTGCTCGGTCTGAGCCAAAATATATTTGGGTTTGTAGGTAGAAAACACCCTGTGCTCCAATTGAACTTGTGTTTTAAAAGCTTCGCTGTTCATTTCAGCAGAAGTAGAGAGCCATTCAACTTTCACCGTTTGCTCGTCGGCGAAGTAATGAAGTATTAAAAAGTGGGTCTGAGCTACAACCATATTTTAACCTGCGATTCTTCCTGCACTTTTTCTGACATCTCTTGCA
>DMHB01000392.1 GCA_003449595.1 Microscillaceae bacterium
GCAAGAAAAGGGACGTTTTTTCAAAAAAAGTTACTTGTAGATAGCCTTTTTAATTACCACCACCTGCCTATGCTGAATGCCTGATTTATGTCTATATTGTGGGTATCTTAAATCACATAATAAAGTGCATGCGAGTTCAATGTTATTTGATAGTCATTCTCATAGAGGCGGCGACAGTGTTTCACAACACACTTGCAGCCCAAAGCACAGATACTTTGCTGGTTCCTTATCGCCAAGGGGAGAAATGGGGCTATGCCGATATTCGCAAAACAATTGTTATTCCTTGCCAATTTGATGAGGCACTTTTTTTTAAAAATGGTTACGCCGTAGTAAAGCGCAAAACATTTATTGAAAATCTATGGGAAGTAGGGGTTATCAAACCCGACCAACAATTCAGCATTGGTTTTGAAGTAGGACTTTTAGAAGACCGGCAAGACTTTAAGCGGCTCGATTTTTTGAAAGGCGTAGAGGCGTATTATTTTTCCGATTCAGCCGGTAAAGCTCTTTTGTCATTTGTTTTCGAGGATGGTCACATAGCCCCTATTCCCCAAGCCCCTCCCTTTGCGCAAATTATATCTATAGAAGAGTCATTAGGGCTTGTTTTTGATTGTATGGGCAATATGCAATGTGGATTTGTCGATTTGTCGGGCAAGATGGTCATCCCTATCGAAAAATTATATGCTTCACCTTTTTCCGAAGGACTGTCGGGGTTTGGTATTTGGGACAAGCCCAGTGAAATGGTAAGGTATGGCTTTCAAAACAAGCGAGGAGAAGTTGTCATCGCCCCTATTTATGAATCCATTGGTAGGTTTGTTGAAGGAATGGCTGCCGTAAGGTTAGGGCAAAAATGGAGTTTTGTAGATAAAACAGGCAAAATTATTTTAGCCAATGTTTCCGACCATTCAGCTGTTACACTCAAGTTTAGCGAAGGGCTATACTTTCAAGAAGGAAGAGCCGCAGTCTTGCGCAATGGTAAATGGGGGTTTATCGATAAAAAAGGCGATTTGGTGGTGCCGTGCTTATACGACGATGTTGGTGCTTTTAGCGAAGGCTTGGCGGCTGCTCGTTTAGGCACAAAGTGGGGATTTGTGGGGCGCAACGGCGAAGTAGTGATTGACTTCCAATTTGCCGATGATTTTGGTCGGAATTATATGTTTATGAACGGGTTAGCCGCAGTAAGGCAGACTCAAGAGGGTCTTTTAGGTTTTATCGATGCGAAAGGTGTCTTGGTCATCGATTATGCCTACACCGAAGTCGAAGACATTCATTTTAGCATCAATAGTTTCCAGAGCAAACGCGGATTTAACCCATATGGCTTCGCTTTGGTATGCGACCCCAACCAACAGTGGTACTACATTGATAAACAAGGAGTAAAATATGCTGAAGATTGATGTCAGAGCCAACTTCAGACCAGCTCAAGTAGTGTGATTTCAGGCAAAATGCCCACCCTTCCGGGGAAACCTACATAGCCAAATCCGCGGTTTACATAAATTTGCTGTGCCCCTTCTTGGTACAAGCCTGCCCATTGTTTGTAGAGATATTGTACCGGCGACCACCGGAAGTCGCCTATCTCGATGCCGAATTGCATACCGTGGGTGTGGCCTGACAGGGTTAGGTCTATTTCAGGAAACTCGGGCCTGATTTGTGCGTCCCAGTGGCTGGGGTCGTGCGAAAGCAAAATTCGGTTGGCGCACTGCTCAGTCCCTTCTAAGGCTTTAGAAAGGTGGCCATACGTCGGAAACCTTGGATTAGCCGACCAATTTTCGATGCCTACAATGGCCAAATGTTCTTTATTTTGGCTGATGAGGTGGTTTTGGTTGAGCAACAATTGCCAGCCCAAAGCTTGATGCACTTGCTCCATTTGGGTTATTTTCTGCGCTTTGAAAGCCGCCGACCACTCGTGCCATTTTCTGTAGTTGCCATAGTCGTGGTTGCCCAGCACGGCCAACGTGCCCAGAGGCGCTTTGAGTTGGCTGAAAACTTCGACCCATTCGCGCATTTCCGAAGGACTGGCATTGACCAAATCGCCGGTAAAGCAAATCAAATCGGGTTTTTCGGCCAAAGCCATTTCGATGCCGCCTGTTACAGCTGTTTTATTGTATAGTCCGCCTACGTGAATGTCGGAAACTTGTAACAAACGAAAACCCTTGAAAGCAGCTGGCAAGTTGGGAAGTTTGATTTTTAGCCGATGTACTTGGTAATCGTACACACCATTTAAAATTCCAAAATTGAGGGTTGCAAAAGGAGCAGAAGTAGCCAATAAAGTGGTTTTGGCCAAAAAAGCTTTGCGGTTCATTGTAGGCCCCATAGCAGGCTGGTGGGCAACGGGTAATGGGCGAAATCGCTTGTGGATTATTTTCAAAGCCATTTTTGACCAGTAGGGCAATTGAAGCAAACCCCCAATTAATAAGCCGATCGCTTTTGAAATATAAATGGTAAAGAAAAAGGCAACCGTCAAGCGGATTAAATTGCTATTGAGAATGGTTGTATCGAAAAAATTAAGAGTAACCGCCAGCACCGCAGCTATACAGGCCAATATGGTGTGTAGTCCGCTTATCCACCGCCAAAGCTGCTCGCGTTTATGGCGCAGCGAATGAGCCAATATTTTATGAAAGGCCGTATCTAAACAATACAACAGCGCAAGTGTCAAAAAAACGCCTAAAAAGGTGTAGATGGTCATAGGTCTAAGGGGTAGTGCTTCTATCGACACAAAAGTAAGTGCTGTATCGGGCACCATCCATACCGCAAAATTGAAATTCATAAAGGTTTAATGATTGGTTTACAATGGCTTAGACAAAGCAAGGCCAGTGTTAGTTTTTTGTTACTTCAAGAGCCTCAATTCTACTTCTACGATTCCATCTTTCATCATATCTAAGGATTTGGCAGCTTCTTCCGAAAGGTCTATTTCTCGTTTATTGGTTTGAGGAAGTCTATCGTTGATGACTACCACCACCGTTCTACTATTCTTCGTGTTGCGAACCTCTACTTTGGTTTGAAAAGGAAGGGTTTTGTGGGCTGCCGTCAGTTTGTCTTTGTCATATACTTCTCCGCTCGCTGTTTTTCTGCCGTGCAAACTATTTGAATAGTATGAAGCAATGCCAACACTGTAAGCGGCAGCTGTTTCTATTGTTTTTGAAGTAGAAGCTGTGTTCACTTGGGTAGTATTTTGCCCAGAT
>DMHB01000046.1 GCA_003449595.1 Microscillaceae bacterium
CTCAGCAGATTGAAAATAGTTCTGCTTACACAGATTTAGTCAGACATTTAAAATCCAAAAAAATAACAGATAGAGACATAACACATTTGGTACTTAATTGTATTCTAAAATTGAATAATGAGAAACAAAGTTTTAGAAAAATACCAATAAGGCAAAAATTTGATGTAGTAAAAGATCTACTTTCACAAGAAAATTTAGCTATGTATCCTTGCTGGGTTTGCATACTTGAATATGAATTCTGTGCTTGGGCTGCTGATCAAGGATATACTAGTATAAATGAATGTATTCAAAATTATGCAACCTGTCTTAATGAATGCGACAAATATTCACAATTCGGCGGAGGAGAGTTTGGAGGAGCTGGTTCAAGTAGTGATTGGGAAAAAATTATTGATCCCTCACAAAGACCAAGGTCTTCTTTTTCAGGCCCTAAATAGCCTATAATTACCTGTTTAAATATCATTCGGGTAATTCTAAAGATTACCCGAATAAAAACATCTCATACAATGAATACAATAACTACTCAAGAAGCTAGGCAATATTTAGAAGATCTTTATTTTTCTTCTGATGAACCTCTTGCTCTAGAATTTCGATCAGCGCATCTTTCTATGGTAAAGAGACAAAAGTTATTGGCTAAGTTCAAGAAAAAAGCAGAACAGACACAAGCAAATACTGAAACGACACAGCTTATGCCTGTGTACTACCAACTAATGGATGCGATACAAACCTTTAAGATCTTTATTTCTGATTGTACCGGAGGCAGTGATGAAGCCTTTGTTTTAAAAAGCCCTATTAAATATCTTAGGCTTGATTACCTACCCCAAAACCTCGAAAAATTAGAACAGCAAATCCGCGAAAACATAGCTGAAATCAAAACCATTCAACCCGATTTTGATGACAAGGTGATTTTAAAAATGTTTGATGATAAGATGAAAGGCCAAATCAATGTATTGGAAACAATGCTCCCGATTATACTGTATAATTTTCTACTTAATTTGGAAGTTGACATTTTAGAAAGTTTACTCTTATATTTTTTTAAAAGCTAATCACAAAAGCCAAGCAAATGCAATTCAATATCGATAAAATGATGCCTCAATGGATCGCCTTGATGAAAGAAGATCAGGCAATCTTGATGCGGTTTGTGAATATGGTACAGATGATTGAAAACGGTTTCGAGAGTCTGAAGGTGAAAAATAACCAATTACGTGAAAAAGTAGCTGCTGAAATCAACCATAATGAAACTTTGGCCAAGATTGTTGCCATCTATGAAGAAACCATTGACAAAGTGAGTATGCTTCAACAACAAGTTGTCGATAGTTGTGGAGGCTTAGACAGTGAAAAAGTATTGGGCAATCCTTTTGATTTTGATCCTTCTTTTGATAGCCAACATACAATGCAAACCTTACAGACCTACTTATCTTCACAAAACAATGCTATCAATGAGCTACTGGTTCAAATAGGGAAACCTCCAATATATGTTCAATCTAATGAAATAGAAAAGTTCAAACAAGCTGAATACACCACCTACCCATTGTTTTTCTATTATGTTGTTATAGGGAATAAAGCGAGTCAATTAACCCGTATGAATGACTGTCTTTTCAATTTTTTATGATCTAAACAGAAAAATAAAAAAGCAGACATAAAATGATTTTATGCCTGCTTTCATTTTGTATTCTAAAACTGAGTCTTACAGTTTTGCTTTCGTTTTGTTGCTAAACTTCAGGTCTTCACCTTCGCCCGAATAATCAACCAGAATGGTATCGCCTTCGGCAAACTCGCCTTTCAGAATTTCTTCGGCAATTGGATCTTCCAAATATTTCTGAATGGCTCTGTTGAGCGGCCTTGCACCATATTGCGGATCGTATCCTTTTTCAGCTACAAAATCTTTCGCAGTATCTGTCAGCTCAATATTATAACCCAATGTTTGGATGCGGTCGAATACTTTGGCCAACATCAAGTCGATAATCTGATGGATGTGTTCGCGCTGTAAGGAGTTAAAAATGATGACATCATCAATACGATTCAGAAACTCTGGTGAGAAAACTTTGCGCAAAGCATTTTGAATGGTGCTCTTCATCAAGTCGTCTTGGGCTTCGAGTTTTGACTTGGTGGCAAAACCAATGCCTGAACCAAAATCTTTCAAGTCGCGCACCCCAATATTTGAGGTCATAATGATGATGGTATTTTTAAAGTCAACCCTTCTGCCCAGTCCGTCGGTCAGAATACCATCGTCGAGCACTTGCAGCAAGATGTTGAAAACATCCGGGTGTGCTTTTTCGATTTCATCCAACAAGATGACACTATAAGGCTTGCGGCGTACTTTTTCGGTCAATTGTCCACCTTCTTCGTAACCCACATATCCCGGAGGCGCTCCCACTAAGCGCGATACGGAGAATTTCTCCATATACTCGCTCATATCAATACGAACCAAGGCATCTTCTTTGTCGAACAAGTAAGTAGCCAAGGCTTTGGCCAACTCGGTTTTACCCACCCCGGTAGGGCCTAAGAAAATAAAGCTACCAATCGGTTTTTTAGGATCTTTCAAGCCTACACGGGTACGCTGAATAGCTTTTACCAATTTACGCACAGCTTCATCTTGACCAATCACCTTGCCTTGAAGCTCTTTATCCATATTTAGGATTTTTTGGCTTTCTTTGGCGGCGATGCGTTGGGTAGGAATACCAGTCATCATCCCAATCACTTCGGCTACATTGTCTTCATCAACTTGGTAGCGTTTGGTTTTGGTTTCTTCTTCCCACTTTAGCTTGGCTTGGTCAAGCTCTTCGCCTAAGCGTTTTTCTTTATCGCGTAGTTGTGCGGCCTCTTCATAGCGTTGGTTGCGCACTACTTGATTTTTCTCTTTTTTGATATTCTCGATTTTCTCTTCCAAATCGATGATTTCCTTGGGCACTTGGATGTTGTTGATGTGTACCCGTGCGCCGGCCTCGTCCAGTACATCGATGGCCTTATCTGGCAAAAATCTATCGCTGATGTAGCGGTCAGATAATTTTACGCAGGCTTCTAAGGCTGCCGGTGTATAGTTGACGTGGTGGTGATCTTCGTATTTATCTTTGATATTGTTCAAAATTTCGAGGGTCTGCTCGGGCGTAGTAGCATCGACCATTACCATTTGGAAACGACGCGCCAAAGCGCCATCTTTTTCGATGTATTGGCGGTATTCGTCCAAAGTAGTAGCCCCTATACATTGGATATCGCCTCGGGCAAGTGCAGGCTTGAACATATTGGAGGCATCCAAAGACCCGGAAGCGCCACCGGCTCCTACAATTGTATGCAACTCATCGATGAAAAGGATAACCTCGGGCGATTTTTCCAATTCGTTCATCACCGCTTTCATCCTTTCTTCAAACTGACCTCGGTATTTGGTACCTGCGACGAGCGATGCCAAGTCGAGCGTTACTACGCGCTTGCCAAACAAGACCCGTGACACTTTCTTTTGCACGATGCGCAAAGCCAACCCTTCGGCTATGGCGGTTTTACCCACGCCCGGCTCACCAATCAGAATGGGATTGTTTTTCTTGCGGCGGCTCAGAATTTGCGCTACACGCTCAATTTCTTTCTCGCGCCCTACGATAGGGTCTAATTTGCCGGCTTCGGCCAATTTGGTCAGGTCTCTGCCGAAGTTATCGAGCACTGGGGTACGCGATTTCTCGGATGACTTCATAGATTCTTTTCCACCGCCCGAGCTACCAAACATACGTGAACCTTCTTCATCAGTGTCGTCGGCATCGGGGCCTGCGGTAGGTGGATTGACTTTATATTCGAGCATTTCTTTGACAACATCATAATTGACATTGAATTTATGCAGTACTTGCGCGCCAATGTTGTCTTCATCGCGTAAGATAGAAAGCAAGAGGTGTTCAGTGCCAATTAGTTGGCTTTTGAAAATTTTGGCTTCGAGGTAAGTAATTTTGAGTACTTTTTCGGATTGTTTGGTCAGCGGAATGCTTTGCAAATTTTTGATATTGTTGGTAGCCGTGCGCTTGGTAGATTGTTCGATGGTAACTCGAAGTTCTTCCAAATCAACGCCTAACTTTTTGAGCAGACTAACGGCAATGCCTTCGCCTTCGCGGATCATCCCTAAAATGAGATGTTCGGTGCCGATGTAGTCGTGCCCGAGGCGCAGCGCTTCTTCGCGGCTCAACGCAATGACTTCTTTGACACGATTTGAAAATTTAGCTTCCATTGGAATATTTGGGGGGATATAATTAAGTCTTGTTTGGAATAAAATGTATTGAAACTAAAGGAAAAAGGTTGAATGATTAGAGGATTTTTGAAGGTTCTTATGTTTAAACAGAAAATGCGCGCTACTTGTTCTATGGCATCAAATTATTTGTACTGAGTTGATGAATATAAGCCGAAGCTTGGTTTCCTTCACAAAATAACAAATCAACAAGGCTTAGATTAAAAACAAAAGATTTGCCAAACACTTGGTGATAGCCAAAACTGCCATCTTGTCGCACGGGGGCGTATCCTTTTTTGGGGTGTATGACCGATCGTAAGTCTGTAAAGCCTTCATCTTCAGGATTTTCAATATATCTGTCAGTTTGTCTGATTGATTTATGAGGTATCTGCAAAATTTTCAGCAATTGGATCAAACAATTCAGAGTCAAATCTATAGAAAATTAGATCGGAAGAGCACACGTCTAGGCTC
>DMHB01000212.1 GCA_003449595.1 Microscillaceae bacterium
GCATTAAAAAGTCTTGATTTAGCCCCTCAAAAGAGGGCATATTTTTATTTGACTTTAAGAGTTCACAATAGTTTGGCTAATTTTACGAGCCGCTTATTTAGTCTATCTCTACTTAATATTTTTTATGGTATCATTACACACAAAAACGTTTACTGTTCTTCTTATCCTAACCCTGATGGGTTTAAGTGCTTGTCAAAGTCCCAACACAAATGACCAGCAAAAGCAAGTTTTCAAAATTGTAGCTACTACGGGTATGATTGGCGATGTGGTGGCTAACATAGCGGGCAACAAAGCCGAGGTAAGTTTTTTGATGGGACCCGGCGTAGATCCCCACCTTTACAAAGCCACCAAAAGCGATTTGGATAAAATCCGCGAAGCCGACATAGTATTTTACAACGGAATAGGCTTAGAAGCCAAAATGGCAGAAGTTTTTGCGAAAGTAAAAGAGAAAAAATTCTTTGCCGTTGGCGAATCTGTACCCAAAGAAAACCTCATCATTTTGGAAGGCACCGAAAACGAAACCGATCCACATTTCTGGTTAGATGTGGCACTATGGGCTAAAACAGTCGATTTTATTGCACAGAAATTAGGTGAAAAAGACGCTGCCAACCGCCAATTCTATGCCGACAATGCCGCAAAATACAAACAAAAACTCCTTGACTTAGACAAAAAAGTACGCGAAACAATGGCCGCTATCCCCGAAAAAAGGCGTGTGCTGGTTACTGCCCACGATGCTTTCGGCTATTTCAGCAAATCGTATAATGTAAAAGTAAAAAGCTTGCAGGGCATTTCGACAGCCACCGAATTTGGCCTCAAAGACATTGCCGAGCTGGTTGACTTCATCGTAAAAAATGAAGTAAAGGCCGTTTTTGTGGAAAGCTTTATCTCGCCCAAATCTTTAGAGGCCGTCGTGAAAGGATGTGAAGAGAAAGGACACAAAGTCAAAATTGGTGGAATGCTTTATACCGATGCCGTTGGCGAAAAAAATACCCCCGAAGCTACCTATATTGGAATGATAGAGGCCAACCTCCGGCTACTGAGCGAGGGCTTAAAGTAAACCACTATGAATGAAACGCAAGCCGCTACATCGGCCTCTTTGCCCGCAATTCGTGTAGAAAACCTGACCGTTGCCTACAAAAACCACATCGCCCTGAGCCAAATTAGTTTTGAGCTGCCTCAGCAAAGTTTGGCTGGCATCATCGGGCCTAATGGTTCCGGAAAAACCACCCTATTGAAATCGCTGCTGGGGGTGGTGTCTCCTGCGCAAGGCCAAACCCAATTATTGGGCAAGCCCTTTGCCGAGGTGCGCCACTTGGTAAGTTATGTGCCGCAAAGAACAGCCGTCGATTGGGATTTTCCGGCCAGTGTGTGGGATGTGGTACTGATGGGGCGCACCAACCCCAAAAATTTATTCCGGCGCATCAACGCTGAAGACAGAGCCATTGCCGCGGCAGCCTTAGAGCAAGTAGGCTTGGCCGATTTGCGCAAACGCCAAATTGCAGCCCTTTCGGGCGGGCAGCAGCAACGGGTGTTTTTAGCCCGCGCCTTGGCGCAGCAGGCCGATTTATACTTGTTGGATGAACCATTTGCAGGCGTAGATATGGCCACCGAAAACACGATGATGGATTTGCTCCACCAAATGCGCCAAAGCGGCAAAACCGTCGTAGTAGTCCACCACGACTTGCAAACCGTCAAAACTTACTTCGACTGGGTGCTGCTGCTCAACAAAGTTTTGATCGATTGTGGGCCGACAGCCGATATTTTCACCACCGAAAATGTATATCGCACCTACGGTCGGCGCTGGGATTTTAGCGAAAAAATGGAAATGCCCAATTAATTTTAGTTGTTTTTTTGACATTTAGCCCTTTGCTTTGCCAAGAAATCACGCAAACTACATCTCATTATTTACCTTCTACTTAGATATTTATGGAATTTGTCATCGAATTGCTCAAAATCACAATACCTGCCGGCTTGGTGCTGTATGCGATGTATTTGAGTATGACCTCTTTTTTAGAAAAAGAACTCAAACAACGGCAAACAGACCTACAACTGAAAAGAACCGAAACCAACGCCAAGATGAGCGAACAGGTACTGATGATTCGCCTGCAGGCTTATGAGCGGATGGTGCTTTTTTTAGAGCGTATTTCTCCTCCGCAACTCATCTCACGCATCACCCGCCCCGACATCACGGTTTCGCTTTTGCAGCAATTGCTCATCAGCGACATCCGCAATGAGTTTGCCCACAACCTCTCGCAGCAAGTGTATATGAGCGACGATGCCTGGGAAATGACCAAAAAAGCTACCGAAGAGATGATTTTATTGATCAATAATTCTACTTTGGGGCTTGACGAAAACGACAACGGCTTGGCCTTGTCAAAACGCATTTTGGAAAACGCCATGCAGTTAGATGTCAATCCTTCGAAAGATGCCATTGCCTTCATCAAGGAGGAAATGAAACAGTTTTTTTAGACAACTTTATGTGCGGCATCAGTTTGCTGTTGGACAAGCGTCATCATTTGAAAGAGCCTGAAACCGTGCTTCAAAAAATGATGCAAGCTGTCGCCCACCGAGGCCCAGATTTTGCGCAGATAGGTAATTCTCAAAACATTTATTGGGGCTTCCAAAGACTCCGAATTCAAGACATAAGTGCACAAGCCGACCAAATTTGGCAAAGCGAAGATGGCCAACAGGTGCTTTTGTTCAATGGCGAAATTTATAACACCGAGCCACTTCGCCGCAGCCTGCGCCCTACCGTCGAGTGGCAGTCGGCTTGCGATGCCGAGGTGGTTTTTCAGGCATTGCTGCAAGAAGGCATCACGTGTTGCCACCGATTCAATGGGATGTTTGCCTTGGTTTGGCTCGATCTGGCGAGCAAAACCCTGTGGATGGCCACCGACCGCCACGGTATCAAACCTTTGTTTGTGGCCGACACCCCCGATTATTTGCTCATTTCTTCAGAAATAAAGGGCATTTTGGCCTCCGGACTCGTCCCTCGGGTGCTGAATGCCAAGGCCGTCCATCATTACCTACAGTTCAAATACGCACCAGCGCCTGCCACTTTTTGGGAGGCTATTCAGAAGGTTGGCGGGGTGTGGGGGTACGACCTTACCCAAGGCAGCTTTCAATTCAGCGATTATCCGCCATTGGTCTTACCTCCAGCCGCCGAGGTACTCGTTGGGCAACCCTTCGAAGCCAAGCGGTGGTTGGCCTTTTTTGAAGAGGCATTTGCCTTACAAATTCCTCAAGAGGTATCGTGGGGCGTTTTTTTGAGCGGCGGCATCGATTCCTCTTTGTTATTGGCTGCTTTTGGCCGCTTGCGCGAAGTGGCTGTACAGGCATTTACAATTCAGATGGCCGGTGCCATGACCGCCGAATCAGCGCAAGCACAACGGGTAGCAGCCCAAACACACGCCCAATGGGATTGGGTAGAACTGCCTTGGGAAAGCCTTGCCGACACGGCTACTTGGCTTCCGGCACTTGATCAACCCATTGCCGACAGCGCTTTTCTGTTGACCCATTATTTGTCAAAACATAGCCACACGGCAGCCAAAGTAGTTTTTTCGGGGGCTGGCGCCGACGAATATTGGGTGGGTTATCATCGCCACCGAGCGATGGCCATTTACCTACAACATCGGTCATTTTTATTGAAAAGCAAGCAACTGCTTCGCGCGGTGGGTTTAACCCAATATGGCAGCCGGCTTTGGCAAAAGTTTTGGGAAGACCTCGATCCCAACGAAGCGCTTACGTATGCCCATTTTTGCAGCCTCACCCCTCGGCTAACTCCTGAAAATGGACTATTGGAAAATACTCCCAATACCGCGTTTGGTTTAGCACAAGCGCTTTGGCACGATCAGCAAAACTACCTGCCGGAAGATGTACTCAGCCTCAGCGACCAAGCCACGATGTGGCACGGACAAGAAATGCGTGTACCTTATCTCGACAATGGGCTAACAGCCTTGGCCGAGCAGTTTTCGGCAAAATGGCGATTGCATAAAGGCCAAAAATGGGTATTGAAAGCCCTACATCAAACAGCTTTGCCGAGCTTGAAGCCTTTTCCACAAAAATTGGGATTCGGTATCGATTTACAAGCTGCTGCCGTGCCTCCTTGGGTGCTTCAATGGATAAATGACCAGTGGCAGCCCCGCTCGCAACCTTTGTACGATTATGTGGCCTATGAAAAAGTGCAGTATATTTGGCACCAACACCGAACCGGCCAACAAAACGCCTCACCGGCCATCTGGGCGTTGCTAATGCTGGGGCTTTGGCTCAAACAGGCTACAAACTTTTGAGATGTTTTTTTAAACAAGCCCGTTTTCAGTCGGTTTAACAAATAGAAAATTTCATTTATTTTTTTCAAACTTCCAATTATGAAAATAAAATCAACTTGGGTTTGTTTCTTTAGCGGCCTACTCATCTTTTTGGATGGCTTATACAGCTATGCCGTAGCAGGGGCTTTCGTACCCATTCCAGTAGGATTATTGCTTATGGCGGTGGCTTTTGGAATGAAAAATAAGCATTTGGCACACTTTGTCGTATTATTTACCTTGCTTTTTGGCATTGCCTCCCTTTTTACCGGCGTGCGCGCCCAGCTGAACCCCACCTTTACAGAGGCCGAAAAGCTGCGCAAACTTTTCACCTATGGCATTTTAGTTGTTACCTGTTTGGGCGCAACGGGGTTGTACGTACTCGATTTCATACAGAAGCGCAAAGAAAGGCTTGCAGCCGTGCCTAACTGATATTTTACTAATCATTTTGGCTTGAGAGCCATTTTTGAGGAGATTACTTAATTTGCCTGTCGGGAAAGATGGGCAAATTGTATCTACCTCAAAATATACAACTTCCCATATCCTTTGATGAAGGCTTTGTCTCCGGCGGTTTTGCGTTGCCCCATCGCACTCGTTGTTCCCTCCAGCAATACACGATAAAGATAAACCCCATTGGCCAACACGTCGCCAAACTCGTCGCGCCCATCCCAGGCATATTCCGATAAGTTGTTGCCAATCCGCACAGGCCCCAGTTCATCTTGGGTAATTTCACGAACCACCTTGCCTGTTACCGTCATAATCTGAATTTTGATGCGTGTGGGCACCTCATTCCCCGTAAGGGTAAACACAAATCGCGTGCTGCTGGAAAAGGGATTGGGATAGGGAAAAAAGTTGGTAACTGTTGATTCGTTGATAACCTCAAAGTTGATTTGGTAAGGCGTGACCGCCGACAAGTTGCCCGAAGCGTCTTTTCCTTGCACCCGCAACGTATAGATGCCATCAGTCAGGTTTTTGGGGTTGTAGTTTACCTCAGTGATGCCATTGGCCGAAGTCCACCGCACATCGGGGTTGCTCAGGGTAATGGTTTCAAACGAACAAGTAGCGCAAGGCCGCTTCAAGCCGATGTTGACGGCTGTGGTATCTTGCAAAACTAAGAAGCGGTTGTCGTCACGCAAGCGAATGCTAATCAGCGGACTGGGCGACACGATTTCGCCATCCATAATTTGCCGACCATCGAAAGCCACCTCTAAGGTTGGGTTGCGGTTGTCGCGAATGACATTGAAATTGACTTGCAAAATGTTGTTTTCGTAGTAGGCTTCCGGCTGTAAACGCGGGTTGACAAACACCCTGAGTTGGTTTTGCCCTGCCATTCCCCTGGTATCGATGGGTAAATTGAAACGCACCACTTCTTTGGCTGCCGGGGCTTTGATGTAGGCGGTGCGGGTTAGGTTTCTGCCGGTGGTTTGGTTGCTAAACGTATATTCAACCAATACCGAATCGCGGAAAGGTAGGTTGCTCAAATTTTGGAAAGCAAAATCAAGCGTAAAATTATCGCCTTCTTGCCTATCGCTGATGGTGTAGCGGTCGCGGCCAATCAAATCGACATTGATAAAGCCTTCCGGCACACCGTCGTACAACACTATCCAGTTGCGCAATTGCACCGGCGTAAACGTTACAGCATCCGAAGTACGCAGCCTGAGCCGCAAATAAGGATAAGCCTGCGCCGAAATACCACTCAAATTGACCGAATTGGTGGTGATGTTGCTCAGTAGCAAGGTTTCTTGCCCGGTCAGCGAAACCCCGTACAAATCAAGTTGGTAAGTATCGTTGGCAAAGGTTTGGATGCGGTTGCGCAGTTCGCGCCATTGGGTAGCCGGCCCAATGAGGGTAGAGTTCATCGTGCCCTCGCTTACTTGGATGTTGATATTGGTTTGGAGGCTTATCTTATCCGAAGTGGGGTTGCCTATGTTGCCCGATATGATTTCGGTGGCGGTGGCGACTGGTGCGCCTTTGCGGCCTAAAATGATGTAAGGCGCGCCGCTTACCAAGCTGGCCAAAGGTGCAAAAGGGTTGGTATTGGCACCAATCAGCCCAAAGGCGGCGCGTTGGGCGGGTGTCCACGTGCCAAATTGTACGTTGCCAGCAGAAAAAAGCAGTACGTAGTCGCCGTTACTGACAGCGTTGATAAAGTTGGTAACATCGCCCCCGGTAATCTGGGTGTTGTTGAAATTGCTTGTAACTGCCGGTAACCGTCCGCACGAATTGCCAAATACATAGTAAGGTGCTGCATTGCTTTGCCTGAAAGCAGTGCCCAACATCACGTTGTTGCCACACCTGCCCGAAAACACCAAGGGCAGCCCATTGAAACTCAAAAAAACATCGGTTGTAACGTTTCCGACAGCTGTACTGCCCAAAGTGCGGGCTACGATTTCGTTCAGGGTGTTTTGAAAATCCAACCTTCGGGTGGCCATATTGCGCACCAATAAGTTGACTTGGTTTTTTAAAAATTGTGGAAACTGCACCTGTGCCCATCCGGGAGGGCTATCGCGTACATACACAAACGAACTTTGCCCCCACAAGCTGTTGGGGTCGGAGGCGGCATCGGCAAAGTTGACACGCCAATAATACACGGTACTGTCAGTGCTGTTATCGCTCAACAGGGTAACGTTCCAAATAGCCACAGATGCCGCCGGTTGGAGCTGGGTTTGCTTAATAGGGCTATTGAAATTGAGGGTGGTATCGATTTCAAAGACAATTTGGCGGTTTTCTAAAGATTGCAATCCGCTGGCCGTAGCCGTAAGGGCGACAGGCTGTTCGGAAACAATGGCAAACTCTTGTGGTAAAATAGGATTTACACCGACCCCTGGGAAGAAATAGTCGAAAGAGGCCACATTGTTGGCTTTGGAAAGCTCTACCACTTCGTTGGGGAAGTCGATGGTTACTTCAAAGGTATTCAAACCGAAGGCATTGACACCTTGCACCGAGCGCAACGAAAAAGTAAGGGTGTCTTTATAATTCACCGCCGGATAGTCGTTGGTACCGGTATAAAGTGCCGAAGATCCATCGGGAAAGTAGCGCCGGATAGAAACCGCAAAACTTTGTTGGGCCGGATCGGCGATACCGATGTTGGAAACCGGAATTTTGACCAAAAAAGAGTCGGTTGTGGCTGTAATCGGGTTCGCATCGACGGCTTGCAAGTACAGCTCGCTGCCGCTGATGGCATAGTCGGGGCGGTTGCCCGGAGTAAAACGTACCGCAGGGTCGCCTTGCAGCAACATTTGCTGGATGTTGGTCTGCTCTACTTGGTCGAACACCCCCACATAACGGCGCATCAGTTCTTGCTGAACAGTGCCAATGGGTTGCCCCAAAAAGTTCAGATCTGTATAGGCCACTTGGAAAAACCGCGAAGAATAACGAATCAGCGGCAGCGAATACCCAATGTAAGTATGCGCAATGAAGCCTAAGGCACCCCGGTCGGGGGTCTTCAGCCAATCTTCTGATAAAGTAGTACCAGCGCCATAAAAAATACTGGCCAGTTGGCAGCCATTGGCCAACATCAGCGGGTACTTGCCTTTGTTGCGGTAGCCTTGGATGTCGTCGGAAGCAAACCCAATTTCTATGTCGGTAAACTCACGGGTCGAGTGGCCATAAAACGTAACCAGGCCCGTGCCTTGGTTTACCTCGTTGGCTATGTTGATCAGCTCAACAGTGCCTGCGGTGCGTTTGCTGAGTGTTTTGGTGATGGCACGCATAAAATTCCCTTGGGCAATACCCGCCAACAGGTCGATGTATTGCTTAAAAGTGGTTTGTTCCGCCAAGGAGGTTCCTCCACTGAGCAGCACAAAGTTTTTTTTCCAAAGGGTGTTACCTGTGGCTTCGTGTTCGCGCACTTTGTTGAGGTAGTTGAGCACTTCTTGAGGTTGGCTTACGCTGAGGCGACCGGTGGGGATGGCCGGGACTACAAACTGCGAAGGAACCAGCCCGGAAGAAAAGACTATGTCGGAAGGCGGCCAACCCCCTGTGGGGACTAAATCCAAGGCTTGGGCAGCAGCGTTCTGGCGGATATTCAAGCCATTGAAGCGGTCAGGTAAGCACACCGATTGGCCAATTAAAAACATAAACCGAGGGCTGCCATTCTGGTACAAAAACCGAACAAGGTTGCGAATGGCCAACGGGGTGCGTTCGCCATAGCTAAATTGATTGTAAACCACATCGATGTCCATCAGCAAAGGCACATAGCCACCCCCCAACGAAGAAGCGCGGTAGTTGGCGTATTCTTGGACAGGGTCGGGCGAACCAGCCACCGGGCGACGAAGCTGCTTGTGCGAAACGATTAAATAATTCACACTGGCCGGGTTGAAAGGGGTAAAGTTTATCGGCGTGATGCTGGACGGAGTAATAAAAGTAGCAGCATTGTAAACATACAGCCGTCTCCCCGTCAGGGCATTGTTGATAGTAGGCGAAATCAGCCCGGGCGAGGCGCTGTAGGCGATGTTGACCAAGTTGTTACGGTCGGTGATGTCATACACTATCGGGTTGGCCGGTGGGTTGGCTATGGGCAGCGTGGCGGTGGTCGAGGCGGTGGCGCGGGTGATGAAATATTGCGCATTGGCTGTGCCCATATTCAGCGTTTGCGGATAACGCAACCGTATATAAGCAATGCCAATCAGCCCACTGGCACAAGCCACACGCACCACTACTTGGCTGCCACTATTGATAAAACTAACCGGCACCGGCTGTGTGAGTACGCCCCGCGCAGCAAACGAATAGCTGATGGTGCCGACTGCATTGAGCGATGAAGTAGAATTGCCAATCGAAATATTGGCTACTTGATTGAAGGTAAAAGCACTGCTCACAATACCCACTTCAAGCGTAGCATTGACCCCGGGAGGGGCTGCTATGTTGCTAATATTCAGTACTATATCGCGCGAAGTACCTCCCGAAAATCCTGCACCAGCCCAACCTTCGCCGTTGTCAAATTCGCTGAAAAAAGTTTCCAAAGGCCCGCCCACTTGGTAGTTTTGGCCGCTGTAATACGTATCTGAAAACACCTGCACCACTTCTTGAAAGTGGTAGGTTTCGGCTGTGGTGGGTGTACCATTGAAGGTAGGAATGCGTTTACCGGCCACACTGTTGGACCAAGTGAAGAAACAGGCGGTCGTATCGGAATACAAATTGTAGTAGCGATTTACCTGCATCGATGGGTTGATGTAGAGCGCGGTGTCTAACTTGCCATCGTTGCCTTCGGCATAAAATTCAAGGTAGTCGGTCGGGTCAAAAGCGCCGTCGCCCTCTCCGGCAACGAGGATGGCTTGCTCAACACCCCTGAAAAATACCTGAAACCGTTGCGGATTGATAGCCCCCACCGGCACACCGGCTGCTTGGAGTTGCGCATAACTCAGGCGGTGGACGCCTCGCTGCACAATGGGAATTTTATAGTAAGATTGGCTGAAGTTGATCCACTCGTTGCCATAGTTTTGAGCCGTGGCCGGAGTCAACAGCCCTACGGTCATCAACCAAAAAAGAATATTGCTGACAAACTTATTGATGCTCATAGCCCTACGCGCAAAGAAAATACATTGGAATATAGCGACTCTTGTTGCCCTACGTTGGTCAGGGCATAGTCGATGCTGAATTTGCTGATGACCAACCCGATGCCAAAGTTTGGCTGAAAGGAAGTATAGGTTGAATTGTCAAATTTTTTGATGGTTTGGATGTTGTTGACCCCTCCACGCAGGAATATTTTTTTCAGGTAGTTGAACTCCATTCCAAAAGAAGGATCTAACGAAACAAAAGGAGTTTGGACTACTACGTTGCGCCTGCCGTCAAAAGTGGTTACAAAATCGATGGCAAACAGCGCCCCAAATTTTTCTGAAAACTTCACCTCACGGGCGATGCCAATGATCAACTTAGGCAAAGTGATTTCGATAGAATTGCGCGGAATGACGTTGCCGGTCTGGACATACGTCTGGAAAACCAGCTGGGCATTGTGCGACCAAGCGTTGAAAGTGCCCGTAACGTCACGTGCCATCACCCCGAAATGCCAATTTTTTATTTTGAGCTGCGCACCGGCATCCAAACCAAAACCCCAAGCATTGGCAAAATCACCCACATTCCGGTAAATTACTTTGAAATTGGCCCCTAATTTTAGCCCTTTGATGAGGTTGCTTCGGCGTGCATACGAAACCACCATTCCGTAGTCGGCAGCCGAAAAAAAGCGAATGTTGTTATAGTCCAAACGACCGTTGGCATCATACAAAAAACGGGTATCGGGAATGTCATCTACTCCAAACCGGATGACCGTAGCCGCAATATGGCTTTTGTTGTCCACCGGTGTTGCAAAGCTGACATAATCATACTTGGCAATGCCTGCAAAGTATTCGGAGTGCATCAGCGAAAACTGGTACTTGTTCTTGATTTCGAGCAGTCCGGCAGGATTCCAATAGCCTGCGGTTACGTCGTTGGCGATGGCTACTTGTGCGTTCGACATCCCCAGTGCGCGTGCTCCCACACCAATATTCATAAATTCGTTGCTGTATTTAGGCGCCGTTTGGGCGATGCCTATCGCCGGAAGGCAACCATAGCAAAGAAAAATAAGCAAAAGGCAACGTATCATAAAAATGGGAGATGAGCGCTTACTGAATAAACAAAAGGCTGAAATTAATTATACTACAACGTTTTTGAAATATTTTTTGCCGAAAATCCGAGGGCACAATTTGCTATCTTTTTGTACGAATGGCTTGTTTCAACTCTTCCACACTTTGGTTAAACTTCAGCAAGTCTGTTTCACTGATTTGCGAGGCGGTCTCTATACGCTGAATTTGTTGAATAAGTTGATGAATGGCTTGCGGCGGATGGCCGGTTTTGGCTACCAACAAGCTGGCCAAGTCATTGTCCCATTGTACTTGTCTCAAAAACAAATGCTGGCGCAAGAAGTCAGCCAGATACAGTATTTTTTTGGTGGCCAAATCTTTGAAGTCGCGCCGCTGAAAATATAACTGGGCAATGGTTTTGGCAAATACCCAGCTGCTGTTTTCCAAAGGTGGAATGATGGGAATAATCCGCTGTTTGCGACGGCTTGCCACCAACATATACAGAAAAATGCCTGTCAAGGCCATCCAAAAA
>DMHB01000076.1 GCA_003449595.1 Microscillaceae bacterium
TTATTTTTCAATTCAAGCTGCTTCCTTCCATTAAGTGAACTATAAATGTTTAAGCAAGATGATTAATGGCACTATGGTTTTGGTAGTACTGATGCCTTTGAACCCCATCTTTCCGGTTCGGTTATAAGCAATCTCTCTCGGCTCCATCAACTTATCGCCTAACGCAAAACGAAGCCTTGCCATCACATCTCCTTGGGTAATTTCCATTTTTTGCATAATAGAAGCAAGGTCTAATTTTTCTTTAGAATATAGTACCAAAAAGAACTCGTCGCCGGGGTTTTGATCCAACTTGACAAAGTGAGATTCATCAGGAATTGCCACATTGTTACGCTGATAGCCCAAGTAGGGGCTAACTTCGGGGCTAAAAGGAAAAATTCGATAGGTTTTAAACTGTTGGTCTAACCCAAAAGCATATACATACGAAGGCTCTTGGTTGCTAATAAAAAGCCTAAAAAGAGTGCCGGAATAATACTTATCTGCCATTTCATAATAGCCTTTTTCATTAAAATTAGCCACCATTTCATAACCGGCAGATAGCATAAAATTGACTTGTCCGGATAAGCTGGTCAAGGAGGTATTATTTTCAACACTCATTTCGTAGCCTTCATAAATCATAGGCACAAAATCTTTGTAGCTTACCCATAAAAAGCCCTGATTTCCCCAGCTACTGCCCCAACTATTCATCAATTGAAACGACCCACCTTCTAATTCGTCGTCATATCCTACTACTACCAAGGCGTGCCCTTCGTCAATGAAAGGATCATTCAGTTTAGGCATCCAATAGTCGGTCGATTTGGCATTTTTAAAGGATTCAAAGCAGCATTGAATTCCAACAACAACAGGCTTTTTCTCGGCAATGGCCTTTTTGATAAGTTCTTCTTTATTAGCCGCATAGGTGTCGAATAATCGCTTATAATCTTTGATTTTAAATTTGGCCGCATCAATTTCTTGCTGCTTGGTAACAGTTTTGCCACAGGCTTCCGCAAAGTCATTGAGGGGCACACTGCCTGTATTTTTGATTTCTTCTAAGCCTTTGTAAAGTGATATGCCTTCTTGACATTGGTAGTCGTTTTTGCCTTTGCTGCGCTCGTACAGAAAGAAAGGAGAAAGTGCATTTTGAGTAATTACCTCCTTGTCTTTCCATTGGTTATCAATGGCCAACAACATAGTGCGGGCGGCATAAGCTACCGACCAACCTACACAAGTACCGTAGGCACCCTGATTGCGCGGGCGTGGGGCATATGCCTGTAATGAGAAACTGGTCGGAAGGTTCGTCATATCACCTCGCAAAAGCGGGGCTGCCAAAGGAACAGACTTGTACAATTCGGCATCAAATACAACCCCTTGTGCTTGTGTGTAGGCAGGCCATAGCGACCAGCTGAAACACATTGCCCAGGCCATAATTAAGCTCAGTAATTTCATAATCTTATGGCTTTTATTTAGCTATCAAGAAAAAATCACTGCCTGGCTCATTGCTTCCAAATTCTCCTTGCAAAGCTTTAGAGTTTTTGAGATAATTGAACATTTCATCGAGGTTAAGCAACCCATCGCTGCCGCCATTGCTCCGCAAGGCTTCCAGCAGGTTGCGCGCAAAGGGTGAATGTTGCCCCGGTAGCCCATCAGATACATATTCCTTCCCCCCCGAGGTAATATAGCGGCGGGTTGTATAGGCCATTTTGCGCTCAATATAATCATACAACGAAGCGCCGGCGTTTTGTTCTTCTCCTCGCATCGCCACCATAGGGTCGATGGTGCCGCCAAAGCAAACATCCATTGTGAGCAAAATATGTTTGCAACTAATGTTGTCGATGTGTTTGCGCAATTGGCTGAAGCCCAAATAACTTGATTTGGCGCGGTCTTGTGTGCGCGAATCTTTGGTAACTAAGTAGCCTTCCTTGAACACTTCGTCGAATTGGCCGTGTCCGGCAAAAAACACAAAGAGTTGGTCTTTAGCACCATAGGCTTTTTGTGTGTATTCTAATAATTTTTCTAAGACAAGATCTTGGGTAGGATTTTCGACAATCTCGGTTTCAAATTGATATACTTCCTTCAGTTCTTTGGCAATGGCCTGAGCATCAGGAATGGGGTTGTTGAGGTCAGCCCACTGATCGTAATCATTTCCGGCAAAAAGCAGTGCTCGATTTCTTCCCAATACTGGCATTGGATTTTTATGCGTAGTAGAAACTGAACTATGTTGGGCAACTTGGGTAGTAGCGGTGGTATTTTTTTTCACCACCACTTGTTGTTCCGAGAAATTACCTTTTTTATCGAAAGCTTTGATCAAAATATGGTTTTCTTGTTTGGTAAGCACAGCATCGCCTTTGAATCGGCCATCCAGTTCCAGCTTAGCGACATTACCACTGATAAGCACTTTGTCAATGCCGCTTTCGTCGCTTACCCTTCCTGCAATGGTAATTTTATCCTCTTCGCTTACAATTTCAAAACCCCGCATCGCCATTGGTTCGATGATTTCAATAGTGGGTGGTGTTTTATCGTCGGTGTTTTTTGTAGGGGCAACCATCGCATAATTCAACTGTCTTTCTTTAGTAATTTGCACTGCGGGCAGTTGTGCTATGAGCGTTTGAATCAACCCAATGTCGTACCCTTTTTCGTCGGCTAACCATCGTACCTGTTGGGCGGCTGTGGCTGCTTCGTCAAACTTTTGTTGTTGTTTGAGTAGTTGCACGTGCAGCAGATGGGTATGGTAATGGGAAGATTGGCTCAGGTTTTTTTCTAACCAAGTTTGTGCTTGTGCCAAATAAGCTTTGTTTTCCGAATTACGGCTTACCTGTAAAGCAGCAAAATAATAATCAGATGGTTTTTGGGCAGCTTGCAAAAAAGTATTAAAATCTTCATTGCATTTGGCATAGTCTTGCTTCTTGTATGCTATCATCGCCTTGATGGCATAAGGATAGTAATCTTGTTTTCCAAACTGCAAAGCCCGTTTACATTCTTCTTCGGCGCGGTCTAATTGGTTGAGTTCCAGCAAAGCTTGCGCTTTACCCAGATGAGCCTTTTTATTGCGGTATTGGCGTTGCACTACTTTTTCATATTCTTGAAGTGCTTGCTGCGGCATTCGTTCGCTTAAATAATAATCGGCTAAAGCCAGTGTATAAATAGGCTCTTGGTAGGGGTCATACTTCAGCGCGGTTTTGAGTGCGGTGAATGCCGCTGCTGATTGGCCTACTTCATACAAAATTTTGGCTTTGGCCAAGTAGCCCTGCGGTTCTTGAGGGCTAATTTGCAAGGCATAGTTACAATCTTCCAAAGCCTTTTGCCAATCACCCATCAATAAGTAAGTTTCGGCACGCTTGGCATAATAAGGCGCGCTGTTACCGGCTATTTCGATGGCCTTGTTGAAGTCAGCGAGGGCTTCTTGTCCCTTTCCGATGTGCAAATAAATTGCTCCTCGGGCAGAGAAGTTGAGCGCTTGGTGCGGATCTAATTCGATAGCCGCGTTGTAGTCGCGCAATGCCTCGTCCCATTTTTCTAAGCCGGCATACGCTTCTGCTCTGTAGAAAAAAGCATCTTCCGCTTGTGGATTGATAATCAAGGCATTGGTGAAATCTTTGGTGGCATCTTCATAGGCTTGCAGACGTAGGTTACTACGCCCGTTTTCCATAAAAGTGTAAATGCTTTGTGCTGCTAATGGGGAGATTTGGTATGTTATGCCGAAGCAACATAACCATACCCAAACAGACTTTGGTGTCAGTTTTTGCATAAGTCAAACTTTGTTTTTGGTTTGCTAAACCAGGTTCAACACAATCAGAGGCTATTAATTTTGTCAGATAGTTTACAAATGTAACCTATTTTATAGATAAATAACACACCCAATTATAATAAATTGTAGAAGTTCTCAGTTTTTTGATCGATTTGTACATGATTTTTTATAAAACACAAAATATTATACTGCGAATTTGTATTTAAATGCTGTAATATTTTGTTTACAAAGATTGAAGGAAAACAAGTGTATCGACCCCATCTGCAAAATCAAGAAAATTGGGCATTTGTGCAGTTCCGAAAGGAAGACTTTGTGGAAACCAGGCTTGCTGTGCCACCATACACTGTATTTTGGAGCTTTGCAGCGAAATTTTGGCTTGCAAATCGGCCATATCTTTATACAGCTCAAAATGAATTACCCCTGTAGGGGAAGCCAAGGCTTGTTCTTCCCGCAATAACACAATGCCATTGTCCCAGTGCGGAAGTTGATTGACTAATAATACAGCCCTTTGATAATGATAGTTGTTGGCGTATTTGGTATGGTTCAGCAAATCTTGCCAGCTACTTAATTCATCCAATAAAGGCGTAAAATCATATCCCTGGGGCACAAAAAGCTTTGAAACACTTCGGCAGCCCATTCCAAAATATTGAAAAATATCTTTGCCCAAAGCTTGAAGTTCGGAGGCAGTTTCACGGCCATTCAGCACGGCACACGAAGTACGATTACTACGAATAATACAGGGTTTATCTTTGAAATAATAAGCAAAGTGTTGTGCTGTGTTATCGCTTCCTGTGGCTATGAGGGCTTCGACCTCACGCATGCTACCTGTTAGGGTAATAGGACTGTCGGTTGGAGAGGGCAAGTATTGACTCCAAGTTTGGATTAAGTATTGCATCAAGGTTTGGTCTTGCGAACTAAGCTTTACATAAGCCAAGTGGCCACTTAGCAAAACACAAAGTAGATCGTGAAAACCAACCCCGGGAATATTGCCTGCGGCCAAAATACCAACTCTTTGGGGTGTTTTAGCCCAATTTTCGGAAAGTTTGTACTCTTTAGCGATTTCGTGAAGCGTATCTTCTTGCAGGTAGTGTGCAATGCCTTGGAGAGCCAACTCTACATTTTGGTGCGTAAACCAAGGATTCTCCGCATATACCTTTTGTAATAAAGAGGCATCTGCCCCATTGGTTTCCTTTAAATGCTTTCCGAGTTGGATAAAAGCATTAAAAACTTGTGTGAAACTCATAAAATTTGTAGCAATACTATAATTTGCCTTTGTTTTGTAATCGAAGAGAAACTTTTACGCAGTATCTTTGTTTTACTTTTGTCTTGCAAAGGTACTTCCTTTTACCACAACCCATTTCTCTAACCTAAAACATATTTTTCATCTCTAAGTCGAATTTGTTATGGCTATAATGATTACAGACGAGTGCATCAACTGTGGTGCTTGCGAACCTGAATGCCCCAATACCGCTATTTATGAGGGTGGTGTAGAGTGGACTTGGGCAGGTGGCACTGCTTTGAAACAAGTAGAACTTGAAGATGGCTCAGTAGTAGATGGCAATGCTCCACAAGACCCTTTTTCTGACGAATTTTATTATATCGTTACACATAAGTGCACCGAGTGTATGGGATTTCACGAAGAACCACAATGCGCCGCAGTTTGTCCTGTGGATTGCTGTGTAGAAGATCCTGAAAACCGAGAAACGGAAGATGAATTGTTAGCAAAAAAATCGTGGATGCACGACGCAGCTTAATAAAAATAAACTGTATGCCCAAAAAGCCCATTGTCGCCGCGATAATGGGCTTTTTTATTATCGAAGAAGGTTAGATTGCCTGTTCTTCAACTTTATCTTCGGGAATAAATCTGCGAAAAAGGCTATTGAGTTTAATCTGAATTACTCCTAACAAAGCTTCCTTGAAAATACCCGACGACATTTTGGATTTGCCTTTGGTGCGATCGGTAAAGATAATAGGCACTTCCACAATGTTGAACCCAAATTTCCAAGCTAAAAACTTCATTTCTATCTGAAAAGCATAGCCTACAAAGTCGATTTCATCTAAATCGATGGTTTCCAATACTTTGCGCTTATAGCATTTGAAACCTGCGGTTGCATCTCGAAAGGGCATCCCGGTAACCAAACGCACATAATAACTGGCAAAATAAGAGATAAGTACCCGCTCGATTGGCCAATTTACTACATTGACCCCTTTTACATAGCGCGAGCCAATGGCCATATCGTACCCGCCTTCGGCGCAAGCCTGATACAGTTTAACCAAGTCTTCGGGATTATGCGAGAAATCGGCATCCATCTCAAAAACAAGGTCATATTGTTTATAAATAGCCCATTTGAACCCCAAAATATAGGCAGTACCTAAGCCTAATTTGCCGGAGCGCTCTTCCAAAAAAAGCCTTGCGGGATATTTTTGTTGCTGCTGCCTGACCAAATCTGCTGTGCTGTCGGGCGAATTATCATCTACTACCAATACATCGAACTGAACCGGTAACTGCATAATGCAGTCGATGATTTCCGCAATATTTTCAGCTTCGTTGTAGGTAGGAATTATCACCAAGGCTCTGGGCATACGATCGTAAGAGGTTAAAACAGCGGGTAAAAATAAAGGGTTTCGGGCGGATAAACCAACAAATTAGCTCAAGAAGGCCATTGATCTGCTAAACTTTTTGCTTTTTTGATGCAATCGGGTAGTGAAATGCCGTCTTTCCAATTGGCGCAAAACCATACTTGCTGAGCGGCCAAAGCGTCGGTTTGCTGGTGCGCCTCCAATACTCCTTTGTCGTATTGCGGAATGGCTTTGTTCCACCTGGTAAGTTTCTGAAAAACAGGCGCTTGGCTAATTTGAAAGTTGCGCTGTAATTCTTGCGTAGTTTGCTGCAAAATATCCTCGTCGCGCCAATCGGCGACCTCCGGAAAACGGCTTCCGCCTACAAAACTCGTAAATAATACTTGCTCTGAAGCTTGCCATTGGGCTTGGTCGGTAGGATGGGCAAACTGTGTAAATTCTACGTCAGTTTTACATCGCCCCGGAAATACGGCGCTCGACCATATACTGCCCAACGTAAACTGCTGCTCCAAGGCAGGATTTAACCCTCCAAACCCATCGAGTGGATGTTTGACAGCCCGCCGGTTGAACACACTATGCACCACGGCCATAGGCGGGTAGTATATCTGGCGCAAACTACCGGCCAACGTAGGAAAAGTTTCTTCTAAAAAACCGGCAGCTACATAGGCAGGGGTAGCCACCACCACTTGGTCGGCTTCATAAGTGGCTTTGGTGGTTTCGATAGCCCATTTGCCGTTTTCGCGGTAAACCTTTTCTACGGTTGCGTTGTATTGTATCGAGCCTTTTAGCCCGTTGGCTAAAGCCAAAGGCAGGGTTTGAAGGCCATTTTTAAAGGTCAGTGTTTTTTTTCGCGCCCCGGTGCTCGCTTTGATAAACCCTCGGATAATTGACCCATAAGTCTGCTCGAATTGCGCCAACTGTGGAAAAGTTTTTTCGAGCAACAAGGTGTCAGGATTTCCGGCGTAGATGCCCGCTACAAAAGGATTGAGGGCATAATCGACTATTTCTTGAGAAAAATGGCGGCTAAAAAACTCGGACAAGGTTTCGTTTGCAATAGGCTTTGCCTGCGGTTTTTGGCGGGTTTCGCGCCAGATAGCCCACTTGGTTTTCGCACTGAAAAACCCACCCAACACCAAATGCAAAGGGTTGGTAGGGAGCTTGCGGTAGCGCCCTTTCCTGAAAATGTATCGGTTCTTGCTAACCGGCAAGGTTTCGAGCACTTCGCTGCGTAGCTCCAGTTCATCGATTAGCTGCTCGATGAATGGGTCGGCCAAGATAGAATTAGGGCCATATTCTAACTGATATTGGTGGTGCTGGTAGGCCTTCACCACGCCTCCGGTGCGATAAGGCGCTTTATCCGTTGGCTCAGTAGCCGAAGTAGAAGCCAAAGTAGTATAAGTGGCTTGCTCAGAGCGAATAACGCCGCCGGGTTGCTCGTCGGCTTCAAGCAAAAAGAAGGGGACGCCTTTCTTTTGAAAATAATAGGCCAATGACAAACCGGAGATGCCTCCGCCAATAATACAAACCATACGTGGGAAAATAAGAAATTAGACGATTTCGGAAGTGAGCGCAAAATATTTGGCAAATTCGGTGCGGGCTTCCTTCAGATACATTTCAGGAATCCAAAGATAGACCTTATTTTGGACAGGATCGATTTCCCAAAGGGTATCAAAATAGGCGATCCAATGCCGTAGTCTTTTCATTGTAGCATAATCTACCGCTTGCAACGAGGTCTGATGCCGTACACAGCGAAAAGTTTGCAAAAAGGTGCGTACATACAAAGCATTGCGCTCGAAAAGTACCCACTGCGTGATGTGATAATCGAGAAACATAGGCGAACCCTCCGGCTAAATATCCAAAAATTTGCCCAGAACAAACCGAATAGCCGGGTAGGATTGCGGCATTATTTGGTTTATTTCTTTGGCAGAAAACCATTGTACTGCTGTAATATCTTCTTCGGTTTGCGCTTTGAGGGATTTGTCGTCCAAGCAAAGCATACTAAACCAAGCTGTTTTTTTGAGAATTTTTACCCCATTTTGCCTATAAAAGTGCCAAGTATTGACCACTTTATCCAGCAAAGCCACATCGATATTGCACTCTTCTTTCACTTCGCGCAAAGCGGTCTGGCGGGCGCTTTCGTTAGGCTCTGCTTTGCCTTTGGGCAAGTCCCATTTTCCTAACCTGTGGATTAAAAGTATTTGGTCGTTTTTGGTAATAATGCCACCGGCAGCTTTCAGGATATGAAATTCACTCAGAATAATTTCCTCTAACGCTTCTTTATTTTTGGTTACGATATGAATTTCTTGCAAACTATCATTGGGCTGGTCGATGAGCCATTGGATCAGTTCGTGCACCAAACTTTCTTGGGGATGTTTGATAAGCACCCGACCCCTGAGCTTGGCAGCGCTGATTTGGTCGTCTAAATGCGTAAAAAGGGCATCATATTGCCCGTGATTGTGTTTCTCAAACTTCTTTTGCTTAAAAATCTTTACAAAAACCTGGTGGATAAATATATTCATAGAAAACTGTCAAATCGGTTATCAACTTAAAGTTAAATATTTTCTTTGGAATAAATCAAGCAAGCATTTATCACCCCATCATAGCACGCAAAACTTGCAGCGATTTTACTTCGCTCCAGTTCGGGATGTGCAAGGCGTATAAATCGAGCGTATAATCCAACAAAGTACGGCGCGCTTCGACACTCAAAACCAAGGGCGCAGGCCACTGTGCGTGGATACATACCTCAAAAGCTTGTACCAATTCTTGCAAAATATCTTCGGGGCAAAGCAACTTCCGAAAAGGGCTGAGTTCTTCGATTAACTCTTGTAAATTTTCGACCCCAAACCCCAAAAAACGAGGCAATTTGAGCAAAAAAAACAGGTGGAAATATTCGTAATGAACCGTGGCCTCGTCGAAAGCCACTAACGAGTCTTTTAAAAATCGGAACAGCGGCGCTTGCGGCGACTCTTCGCGCAGGGTTTTGTAAAGCAATTCTGTCAGAAAAAAAGCAATGCCGGTTTTCTTCATTTCAAACGGAATGCTTTGGTATGGATAGAGCGGTTTGGCTTCTTGAATGCGAAAAATTTGGCTTTTGTTGGGTTTGTGATACACCACCAAATCTAACAAAGCCAAGGGTTGGTAGAGCGCAATTTTATTCTTGGCTTTTTTATTCCCACTGCGCACCCCGTTGATCATATAACTTTGTAAGCCAAAAGCCTCAGTATATATTTTTAAGATGAGCGAGCTTTCGCTATATTTGATAGAATGAATAACTATACCACTTGTTTGTTGAAGCATTCTACAAATTTGTCATTTCCTGTGCATAAAATCAATACTTTACTTATTTTTTGGGTCTTTGGTGTGCTCCCTTGGGCGGCTGCGCAAGACATCCCTTTAGGCACTTGGCGCACCCACGCCGCCTACTTGCCGGCTACACAACTGGCCATAGCCGACCAACGGGTGTATGTAGCCTCAGCTACCGGCTTTTTTTACTACGATTTGCAAGACAATAGCCTGAAGACGTTGTCGAAAATAGACGGCTTCAGCGAGACCAATATTTCGGCTTTGGTCTATCATAGCGGCACACAAAGCTTGGTGATAGGCTACCAAAGTGGAAATATTGATATTTTACGCAACGGACGCATTACCAACATTCCTACGCTGCTGGTGGCCAACCTAACCGGCAGCAAACAAATCAGGCATATCAGTTTTCGTGGCAATACAGCCTTTTTGGCTACATCAGTTGGGTTGTTGGTGTTAGACTTGGTGCGCTTAGAAATCCGAGAAACCTACCGCAACATTGGCGCGAATGGCACAAGCGTACAATTTTTTGCTTCGGGGGTTTCGCAAGACAGCCTATTTGTGGCTACCTCGGCGGGGGTGTTGCGGGCTTCGTTGGCCACCCAAGCCAATTTGCAAGATTTCACCTCGTGGCGATCTTTTACTCCGGCCTCGGGCATTGGCACACAGCCGCCCCAATGGCTTACCGTGCGCAACAACCAAGTCTATGTGAGCATCAACGGCGTGGGCATCCGCAAATATACACACCAAGGCCAGTGGAGCACCCTGCCCCTGCCTGCTTTGAACACGGTCAACGATCTATCGACCGCGCAAAACCAAGTGTTTATTTGCCAGCCCGGGCGTTTGTGGCTGCTCGATTTGGCCGATAACCTGCAAACTTTTACCGATACCCGCCTAACCAATCCGCAAAAAGCCACACAAAATGGCGCTGGGGCGATTTGGGTGGCCGATTTGCAAAATGGCTTGGTAACCAACCTCAGTGGCGGGTTTGCCTCCATCCGCCCGAACGGACTGGCACGCAACGAGGCTTGGCAACTTTACACGCTGCCCCAAACCATCGGCCTGACCACCGGAGGTTATACCAGCACGCTTGCGGCCTCCAACAATTTGGGCGGTTTTGCCGAGTTCCGCCAAGGCGAATGGCGCAGTTTTACGGCTTACGATGCCCTCAACACCACTCCGATTCCCGCTTTGCGCGATATTGTTTCGGCGGCTTTCGACCCGCGTACCCAAGCCACCTACTGGGCCTCGTTTCGCGATGGATTGCTGCGGCGCAACGGCGCTACTCAAAGTTTCGACCGCATCACCAACACCACTGCGGGCAGTTTGTTGCAAGCCCAACCCAGCGGCGATATCCAAATCACCTCGGTAGCCGTGAGTCCCAATGGCGATTTATGGGTAGCCAACCCCAACCCCAGCGCAACCGATGTGGTGGTGCTGCGTGCCAATGGCGCGTGGCAAGGTTTTGTGGGCATCAATGCTGCGGCGCAAAATCCGGTAGAGATTTTTATCGATAGCCAAAACCAAAAATGGATTCGACTCAATCCGGCACAAGGCGGGGGCATTTGGCTGCTGGACGATGTGCGTCCGCGTAGCCGTTACCTAAGCGCCACCTTGGCAGAAGGCAACCTGCTGAGTAACAATGTTTTATGTCTTACCCAAGACGTAGAAGGCCAAATATGGATAGGCACCGACCAAGGCGTGAATGTGTTTAGCAACCCCGCCAATGCGTTCAATACCAATTTTACTGCTTTTACGCCGGTGTTTGGCAACCGCCCTTTGTTGCGTGGCGAGCAAATTCAGACCATCGCCGTAGATGGCGGCAACCGCAAGTGGATAGGCACCACCACCGGCGCTTGGCTGTTTGCCCCCGACGGGCGCTCGCAGATACTCAACTTTACTACCCAAAACAGCCCGCTGCCCTCCGATAATATTTTAGACATTGCCATCGAGCCAATCAGCGGTGAAGTATTTTTTGCCACCGACAAAGGCTTGGTTTCTTACAGAGGCACAGCCACCTTGCGCAGCGATGCCAATGGCTCGATCAAGGTGTTTCCCAATCCGGTTACACCCAATTTTACAGGCTTGTTAGGCATTTCGGGCTTGGCAGCCGATGCCATCGTTAAAATTACCGACATCAATGGCGGCTTGGTCTATGAAACCCGCAGCAATGGCGGTACAGCCATTTGGAACTTAGTTGACTTTAGAGGTGAGCGCGTGAACACAGGCATCTACCTGATTTTTGCTGCCCAAGAAGATGGCTCGGCTGCTGTGGTTACGAAGCTGGCGGTGGTGGAATAGGTAAATCCAACAAAAGAGCATTGACTGATTTTTTGACTACATTCGTTGGTTTATTACACCAACAAAAAACATCACTCCCATGGAAATGAACCTCCCTACCCTCGTCGAACAACTCAAGAAACATCACCAAATTTTTGTGGACTATGTCAGTGGGCTTTCTGCCGAGCAGTTTATGCAGCACCCACCCGACAAATGGACTGCTGGCCAACAAGTGGATCACATCATTCGCAGTGTGCAACCGCTGACGCAAGTATTTTTGATGCCCATATTTGTACACGGGCTGTTGTTGGGCAAATCGAACCGCCCAAGCCGCAGCTATGATGCCTTGGTGGCGCGCTATCAAGAAAAATTGGCTGAAGGTGCCCAAGCTACCGGTCGGTTTGTGCCGCCTACGGTAATGACCAACCAACAAGCCACCCAAGGGCAAGCCCTGCTACAACTGATAGAAAAACTGACGGCGCAGCTGGCCAAATATTCTGAAAAAGACTTAGATACCTTACTCATCCCACATCCGGTGTTGGGCAAACTGACCATCCGCGAGATGATGTATTTTACCATCCACCACGTGCAACACCACTTGGGCATTACCCAGCGCAACGTAGAGCTGGCGAATGGTTGACAGAACGATGTTGTTTTTCTACACCCATCAACTGACAACTTTATTATGAAAAAATAAACCCAAACTCTGCTACTAAGCTGCTTATTAGGGCTGCTGACCCACACCCAAATTTTTCGCTGTTTCGGGTGTTATTTCACCCGACCACATCTTTGTATGTCTTGTCCTGCATCCATTAAAAAAGTGCCAAAAAAATTTGGATTTCTCGATAACAACTCTTAAAATTGGTTACTCAATTCACCCTAACCTATCAATACCCTATGAAACGGTCTCTCTCTCTCTCTTACTTATGATAGCCTTGGTTTGGGGATGCCGCGAAAGGCAATTGCCTAAGCCCAACCTGCCTACTACGGCTAAACCCCTTTCCGACCCCTTGGCCATCCGGCAGCAACAACTCTTGCAAAATGCCCAACAATTGCATCAAACCCAAACTACTTTACTCACCCCGCAAGCTCAGGCCACCCAAGGCTTTGTAGAGCTGCCTACCCCTTTGTGGAACAGGGCTACCACAAAAGTATTGGCTGATGGACAAATCCTGCTCCACGTGCCACTTCAATATCAAATAGACAC
>DMHB01000464.1 GCA_003449595.1 Microscillaceae bacterium
TCACCGAATGGCAAAGGGTCAAACCAAGGGAGGTTTTGTGAAATTTATGGGTTTCTTGTAGCATAAATTTGTTTAATTTTATAGCCAACCTTTTGTTATCCAGCAAGTTTATGAAGTGCTATGGCTATCAACCACTATCAAGTACTTGGCTTAGAGAATTTTGCCCAAGCTGCCGAAATCAAGAAGGCTTACCGTTTGTATGCTGCTAAATTTCACCCTGATAAACACCAGAACGACCCTTTCTTTGAAGAACGGTTCAAAGAAATCCAACTGGCTTATGAAACCTTGTCGAATGTAGCCCAAAAAACCGCCTTCGACAAATCGCTGCAAAGTCAAAACTTCACAGCCCAATGGCAAGATATTCAGCGGCGCGAGGCCGAGCTGCGTCGGCGCGAACAAGTTTGGCTGCAAAAAGAAAAACAACATCGCTGGCAAGCCGAAGAAAAACACCGGCTTCGGATAGTCCAGTTTATCTTTTTCGGATTAGCATTTGGTATGCTTACTTATCTTGCTTTGTTCTATTTTTTCAAACACTAAGCTGTTCAGCTATGGCACACAAAGACCTGTTTTCGCAGCAAGCTGCTTTATATGCTACCTTTCGTCCCGATTATCCTGCAAGTCTATACCAATTTATCCTTGGCCAATGCAGCCAATATCAATTAGCTTGGGATGTAGGCTGTGGCAATGGACAAGCTGCCCGAGTACTGGCACAACATTTCGAGCGGGTTTGGGCTACCGATCTAAGTCAGGCACAATTGTCGGTAGCTACTGCTCACCAGGCCATTACCTACCACCAAGCCCCAGCCGAACAATCTGGTTTGGGCGACCACAGCGCAGATCTCATTGCCGTAGCACAAGCAGCGCATTGGTTCGATTTGGCTGCCTTTTATACCGAAGTGCGCCGCGTAGCCGCTCCCCAAGCTGTGCTGGCCATTTGGGGGTATGGATTGGCGCGGGTCAATGCACCGGTCGATGCAGCCGTAGGTCATTTTTACCACCAAATCGTCGGCCTTTATTGGGACGAAGAGCGCCGCCACATCGAGCAGGCTTATCAAAGTTTGCCATTCCCTTTTCAGGAAGTGCCCTCTCCTACTTTTGAAAACATCAAACCTTGGAATTTGCATCATTTATTACAATATTTAAGCACTTGGTCGGCAGTTCAAAAATATAAAAATGCCCAAGGCCAAGACCCTGTGGCTGCCTATGCCCCTGTTTTGCAAGAAGCTTGGGGCGATCCTGCCCAAGAAATACCAGTCAGTTGGGATATTTTTTTGAAGCTTGCCAAATTATAAATACTTTTAGCTCAATTTTAAAATATCCATTTTTCAACTATTGCTTGCTTTGCTTATGCCTTTCAAAACGCTTACAGAAGCATTATCACACATTGAAGCAAGTTTGTTGTGGTTGCAGCCCGAACTTTTTCTGACTTTCTATGCCTTGCTGGTTTTAGTCATTAGCTTATTTCGCAAGAAAGAAAGCTGGACTTTTTTCCGAAACATCGGCATTTTGGGGGTTTTGGTTACCTTGGGTTTGGTGGCGCATCAATGGCACTACTGCACCTGCCAAATGGATAAAGGCTTCTTTTTCAACTTTTTACACACCGACCGGCTCAGTATTTTCACCAAGTTTATAGCAGGAGGCGCTACTTTGGCCTCTTTGGTATTGATGTCGTTTGCCAAGCGCTATGCCGAAAGGCTAAATCAAACAGCACCGGTTTTGGTCTTGTTGCTATTGGCTATGCTGCTGGCGCTCCACCTGCTGGCAATGTCGCGTCATTTGTTTATGTTGTTCTTGGCCGTAGAATTTACTTCGATAGCAGCTTACTTACTCACCGCCATCTTTTTAGATAAAAAAACAGCAGAAGGCAGCCTGAAATATATGCTGTTTGGAGCTTTTAGCTCGGGGCTGATGCTGTATGGTATGTCGTTTCTCTATGGCTTCAGCGGGATGCTTGATTTTGGCATATCAGCCTTTTGGCAAAACTTGGCACAGGCTCCTCCCCTATTTGTAGGTTTGGCGCTGGGGCTAACCTTGTCGGGATTGTTATTCAAACTAACAGCTGTTCCGTTTCACTTTTGGGCTCCAGATGTCTATGAATCAGTGCCTTCTCCGGTGGCGGCGTTGTTTTCTATCGCGCCCAAAGCGGCTACCTTGGCGGTTTTAGTTCGCCTGAGCGATTTCTTGCAACACCTCCAGCTGCCCCAGTTTTTTGTGTCGGCACATTGGGTAAGCCTTTTTGCTTTGGTAGCAATGGTAACGATGACCTTGGGCAACTTGGCGGCTCTTTGGCAAACCAACTTGAAACGCCTGTTGGCTTACTCGTCGGTAGCTAATGCCGGGTTTCTAATAGCAGGCTTGGCAGTGCCTACTGCTTTTGCAGGACAAAGTTTGTTTTTTTTCCTACTGGCATACACGCTGATGAACTATGCGGCATTTTATTGCATCGATCTGTTCAACACCCCGCAAGATGAAATAGAGGCGCTGCGAGGCTTGGGCAAACAATATCCTTGGCAAAGCGCGGCCTTCACCTTGACACTGGTATCGTTGGCCGGATTGCCGCCTACGGTTGGCTTCACGGCGAAGTTTCTTATTTTTTCGGCTATATGGCAGCATTATCAAGCCGTGGGGCAAAACACCTTGCTCTTGTTGTTCTTGGTCAGCTTGTTCAATGCTGTTGTAGGATTGTTTTACTACCTCAAAATACCTTACTACCTATATTTCAAATCTACTGACACACAGGCAGCCACGCCGCTTGCCCTACGTTGGCAAACCGGCTTGATAGTTTTTGTGCTCTGTTTTCCTCTATTACTGTTTTTTTTCAAAGCTGATTGGCTGATGTACTTACTCAGCTGGTGGATGGCTAATTGAAACCATCCAATCATTGTTATTTCTTAGAGACTGAAGTGCAGCTTTTGCTGCTGTTTTGGGTAATAGCAGTAC
>DMHB01000298.1 GCA_003449595.1 Microscillaceae bacterium
CGCCCAAGTTGATAAGCAGGCTACTGCGGTCGCATTCGGCTTCGGTCAACGCCTGCCAAATGTGCTGGCAAGTATCCAAAGTTTTATAGGCTTCGCCTTGAGGCACTTCTACTACCCGATGATTCGGTAAAGCCGCTGCTATTTTCGGATAGCAATGTTGCCGGGTTTGGTCATCGACCAGCACCACACACTGCGAAAAAGCGCGTTTGGCAAAGAATTGCGCCATACTTTCGTGAATATGCACTGAAACCAAAGGAAAGGGGTGGGGCTGCATAAGTAGAAATATGTGGTTTTTATCTGTAAATTCGTTGCATGTTTATCACCAAAAAGAAAATCAAAAATATGCGATTTTTTCTTGTTTTAGGAGGGCTTGCCTTTTTTGTGTTAGGTTCGCTGCAAAGCCGAGGGTTCGACAACAAACCGCTTTGCTTCAAAGGCGTGAAAGCACAAAGCACTTATTTTATGGTGCTTGAAATCGACGACAACAACAACATTTATGGCTCGCTGTCGATAGGCACCAGCGCAGCCGATGCCAAAACGGCCAATTTTTGGGGGTATTTGGATGCCGAAAATGGTATGAAAATCACCTACGTAAGCGGTATTTACGAAGAATGGAAAGTAAGCCCTGACGGCAAATTTATCGAAAATCCGAAGAGCGGACTGAAACTCAACACCGTAAAATGCGAGTAAAACCTTGCCCTTTCACCCTTGGTTAAGCATAGGCAAATTAGGTCATTATTGTTTACCTTTGTGGTCTCACATTCTATTGATACAATGCTTAGACTTAGCTGGTGGAAATATCTCTGTTTGTTTTTGTTGATTTTTACCCACATTGCCGGGCTGCTTTTGCCGGTGCCCCGAATGGATATTTTGAATGAAAGCATTCGCAACCTCTATTTTCACGTGCCTATGTGGTTTGGGATGATTTTGTTGTTGGGCACTTCATCGGCCTATTCGGTGGGGTATTTGCGCCGGGGTAGTCAGGCGCAGGATTTTTGGGCCATCGAAACGGCCAACTTAGGGGTTTTGATGGGTGTTTTGGGCATCGTTACCGGAATGATTTGGGCCAATTTTACTTGGGGCGAACCTTGGAGCGACGATCCCAAACAAAACGCCTCGGCCATTGGCTTACTCATTTATTTTGCTTATTTCATTTTACGCGGCTCGTTGACCGACGCGCAACAAAAAGCCCGCATTTCGGCGGTTTATAATATTTTCGCTTTCGCGATACTGATTCCCTTGTTGTTTATTTTGCCAAGGCTTACCGATTCGCTTCATCCGGGCAACGGCGGCAATCCGGGCTTCAATGCCTACGATTTGGACAGCCGTATGCGGATGGTTTTTTACCCTGCGGTGATAGGCTGGTTCTTGGCCGGTTTGTGGGTAGCCCAGCTGCGGGTGCGTGTGCGCAAATTAGAAGCCCAAGCCGAAGAAAAACTATTTTCCAATTCTGAAGTATCTGTTCCTGTTTTATGAAAATAATTGTTTCGTTTTTATGGATTTGGTTGGCCGCTTGGCAGCCTTTGTTAGCCCAAACCGCGATGGCCGACCAACTGCGCGCCGACGGCAAAATATGGGTCGTGGTGGCCGTTATCGTAGTCATTTTGGCGGCTTTTATTTATTATCTCATCCGGTTGGATGGCCGCATCAGCAAATTAGAAAAAGAACAACCCCTCAAATAAATCGCTCCAAACTATGAAACCCATTCATATCATCGGAATCGTGGTCATTGCCATCGCCATTGCCATCATTGTAGGCACCATCGGCGATGCCAGCCAATATGTCAACTTTGAAGAAGCCGCTCAGATGGCCGCCAAAGGCAGCAAGAAGAAAATTCATGTGGTAGGTACTTTGCAGAAAGATGCCGCAGGCAAAATCGTAGGAATGCACTACAACGCCCAAGAAAACCCCAATTACTTCAGCTTTACGATGGTTGACCAAAATAAAAACGCCAAGCAAGTAGTGTATAACAACCCCAAACCTGCCGATTTTGAACGCTCGGAACAAGTAGTGGTGGTGGGCTATTTCCACAAAGACAAGTTCGTAGCCGAAAAGATACTGATGAAGTGCCCTTCCAAATACCAAGAAGGCAAATACGAAACCAAAGAAGTGAGCACCCAAAAAATATGATTGGATTCAACAAGCCCTATTTTACCGGCAAAGAAACTGATTACATGCAAGATGCGGTAAAGCGTCAGAAAATTTCCGGCAACGGTCATTATACCCAGCTTTGTCATCAGTTTTTTCAAAAAAAGTATGGTTTCGAGCACGTATTGCTCACCCATTCTTGCACGGCAGCCCTCGAAATGGCGGCTTTGTTGATCAACATCCAACCCGGCGACGAGGTAATCATCCCGTCCTACACTTTTGTTTCGACGGCCAATGCTTTCATACTGCGGGGTGCCAAAGTAGTATTTGTCGATTCGTGTGCCGAAAACCCCAACTTAGATGCCTCGTCGATAGCACCGCTGATAAACGCACGCACCAAGGCCATTGTCGTAGTGCATTATGCCGGCATTGCTTGCCACATGGGCGAAATATTGGACTTGGTAAAACGCCACCGCTTGTTTTTGGTAGAAGATGCGGCCCAAGCCATTGATTCTTTTTGGGAAGGAAAACCCTTGGGAAGTTTGGGGCATTTGGCTTGTTTTTCGTTCCACGAAACCAAAAATATCATTTCGGGCGAAGGGGGAATGTTGGTCATCAACGACCCGGCTTTTACAGCCCGCGCCGAAATATTATGGGAAAAAGGCACCAATCGCTCGGCTTTTTTCAGGGGCGAGGTCGATAAATACACGTGGGTTGACATTGGCTCGTCGTTTTTGCCTTCCGATATGATCGCCGCTTTTTTGTATGCCCAGCTCGAAAACATCGACGACATTCAACAGCGACGCAGAGCCATTTGGCAGCGTTATTTTGACCAATTACAAGGGTTGGCCGAGCAAAACTTAGTGCAATTGCCACATATACCGGCCTATGCTACCAACAATGCCCACATGTTTTATTTGGTTTGCCAAAGCGCCAGCCAACGCCAAAGTTTGATTGAATACCTCAAAGCACAACATATACACGCCATTTTTCACTATTTGTCGCTACACGAAAGCCCTTTTTATAGTGTTTTGCACGATGGCCGAAACCTGCCCCAAACACGGCGCTACACCGATTGTCTGGTGAGGCTTCCGTTTTATTACGAACTAAGCGAACCGGAACAAGCGCTGGTTTGTGAACACATCAGCCAATTTTATCTAAAAAATCAAGTGATGGCTTCCTAATGAGTGTATGGCGATGGATTTAACAAGGGTGGTGGTGGTGGACATAGAAGCCACCTGCTGGGAAGGGAAACCTCCCCAAGGACAAAAAAATGAAATTATTGAGTTTGGCATCGCCCTACTCAATGTAAAAACCGGTGAGGTAGAGGCCAACGAAGGCATTTTGGTCAAACCCATCACATCCGAAATCAGCCCTTTTTGTACCTCGCTTACCACCATAACCCCCGAAATGGTGGCCACCGACGGGCTGCCTTTTGCCGAAGCTTGTGCCTATCTGCAACAGCAATATCAAACCAAAAACCGCATTTGGGCCAGTTATGGGGCGTATGACTACAACCAAATTCAGAAGCAGTGTTTGCAGCAGCAAGTACTTTTTCCTTTAGGTGTTCAACACCTCAACGTCAAGGCTTTCTTTAATTTGAAACACAAAATGTCTTATCCTGTGGGAATGAGCCAAGCCTTAGAAAAACTCGGTTTGCCCCTGACCGGCACACACCACCGTGGGGTGGATGATAGCCGCAATATTGCCGCTATTTTGGCGCATTTGCTGCGCTAAATGGCGGCGAGTGTTTGTTATTCCGTATTTATAAATCCTATTTGAACGTTGGTGTCTTCTTTCAAAATTATTCATTATTGGGTTCTATTGCTTTTCGGAGTGCAACTCAGTACTTTGGGAAGCACCACCGCTCAAGAAAAAGCGCACCCGTTGCGTTTCCTGCAATTGGAGTACGACAATGATGTTTTTTCGGCAGAAGACTGGTACTATACCCAAGGCATCAAGGTTACTTGGTTAGCACCAAAATTGGGTAAATCGCCCTTACGTAAACTTTTACTCAATAACCGTAAGGACACCCAAATTGTGCATCATTATGGCCTGCAATGGACACATAGTATGTACACCCCGTCGCTGTTGACAGTCAATTTTGTGTTGCCCAACGACCGCCCTTATGCCAGCTATATGTATGTAACCCAGCAACACTGGATGCTGCATCCGACTAAGAAGTACCGCCTTTTTTCGCAAATCGGAATAGGGATGATGGGGCCTGCCGCCTTGGCCGAACCCATGCAGCGGTTGATTCACTATGCAACCGGATCGGTGCAACCAGGCGGCTGGAAATTTCAACTACAAAATGATTTGGTGCTGCAATACGAAGTGCGCTGCGACTATTCTTTCTCGCGCAAGCAAGTTCCGAGCTGGATAGAGACCATCGGGTTTGCACAGGCACGCTTGGGTTTGCCGCTTACCGATGCCAGTGCGGGTGTAATGCTCCGTTTGGGGAAAATGAAACCCTTTTGTTCGCAGTTGTTCAGCACTTCGGGCGGTGCTGCGGCAGAAAAAACAAGCTATGGTTGGTTTTACTTGCAGGGACAATCCTATATCGTTGGCTACAATGCTACTATGTCCGGCGGGATTTGGAGTCAAGATAGTCCTTATTTATTGCCCGAGCGGCGCGTCAATCGG
>DMHB01000145.1 GCA_003449595.1 Microscillaceae bacterium
AGGCCAATAAGAACGTATTAGATATCGACCATTATTGGAAAAATGCAATTTTTGCCTGACTGAAGTAAAACCAAGTGCTATTTTAAGCACTTTTTTGTAAAAAAAGGCTAAAAAAAGTCAAATTGTTAAATAGTTCATATACTTTTGTAATGCACATCTAAATGTATAAGAAACTATGAAAAGTACAAACAATCTCTTTGATGTTGTGGTAGATACCCAATCAAAAATCGTTGAAAACCTCGTTGATACTGCCAAAAAAATCAGCGAGAATGTTGGTAAACTTAATTTAGTAGAAAAAGCTACTGAAACCTACAAGGACTTGGTCAACAAACAAAAAAGTATGGTAGATGCCCTATCTACTTCGGCCAAAGGCAGTATTCCTTACCAATATATGCCTGATTTTATGAAAGATTTGATCGAAAATCAAATTAAAATGGGCGAAGATCTGGTGAAATCACTACGTGATATGAGCAAAGACTACACTGTAGAAAAAGCCATCAACACTTACCAAGATCAGTCTAACAAGCTATTTACTAATTGGAAAGATGCGCATGTAAAACTATTCGACCGATTAGGCAAGCCTTTCAGCGAAATGCAATACAACCCTGCTGAAATTGCTCAAGAAGTAAACGAAAAATTGATTGAAGCTACGCGTGCTTATGTAAAAATGTTTGATGTAAAAGCCCCGGTGGCTGAAACTGCTACTGAGCCTGCTGCGACTCAAACTGAATCGAACGGCCAAGCCAAGAAAGCTACTGCTACTAAAAAAGCAACTAAATAAGTCTTATTTACTCAGTTATAGTTAAGTTTTCTGAAAACTCCTTATTCTAAGATGAGGAGTTTTTTTTTATTGACCCAATAGTGGGGGTTCGACTCCGATAAATTAATTGACAAAATCGCCCCTTAACATTCGGAATCTTTTCCGTGCCTCTACCGCATGAATACTTCCCTTGAACTGAATCATAAAACTTTGATAAAGCTCCATCGCTTTAGACTTGTCTTTTAAATACTCTTCATAAATCCGAGCGGTAAGAAAATACGCATCATCGGCCAAAATATCTGTCCCAAAGTTTTCATTGATTCGGGCAAGATCTTGCAGTGCTTCCGTTGTTTTGCCTAATCTCAAATACAAATTGGCACGACTCCACAAGGCTTCATCTAAAATACTATGGTTGCCATAGGTTTGTATCAGCACCGTAAGTTTGTCTAACGCCAAGGTGTTCAATTGTTGGAACATAAACATTTCTGCTTCGGCGTAAGCCTTGAGCGCTTTTCCGGTGGTGTCTAAAAATAAATTGTCGTTGATGAGTAGGCTCAAATCTATGGCATCATTGGCTATTTCGCGCGAAGTGGCCATTTTGAGAATATCTAAGTGTTCTTGCGACAAAATAAAATCGCCTTTATAGAAAGATAATTTGGCATTTCTGAGCTTAGCCTCATAGCCCAATGGGGCATCTTTCTGAGCTTTTTCAACCTGCGAATATAAAAGGGTTGACTCCCAAGGCTCGTTTTTCAACACATAAATATCTCCCAAAGTAAGTTTATAGTCAGCTGCTATTTTGGTATCCAATCTGGGATTGTCGAGTGCCTGCGTCAAAATAGCGATGCCCTTTTCATAATCGCTCAAATAAAAAGCATACAAGGCAGCCGTTCGGCGCACCGCTTCGGCGTATTCTTCCGAATAATTGATAGAAATAGCTGTAAGCTGCTCATAATCTTGAATCAACGACCGAATATCAGCTTCCAAAACCGGGTAGGTATTCATCAAAGCAGCCTCTTTGGCTTGGATAAAATAGTGTTGTGCTAATCCGGCATTTGGGCTTTGTGGGTATTTTTCGATCACATAACCGAACATATTTTTAGCGGCCTTATAGTCCTTATTCTTGAGGCTGATAATCCCTATCGAAAGAATCTCGCTGCCTAACAGTCTGTATCGCTTGTCTAAGGCTTTGGCTTGTACAAAAGCACGATCGAATAATTTTTGTTGTAAATAAAGCCACAGCAGTAATTCGTTGTACATAATTTCTTGCGGGTCGCTTTGGCTACGTTCCAAGAGCTTGTTTTCTAACCGTTCATAATCTTCCGGTTTTTCCAAAATATCTTGTAATAGCGTTTTTACCTTTTCTAACTGCTCGTGCTTGACCAACAATAAGTTCAGATATTCATCCATCATTTCGTCCAGCCGGCCTTGCAATCCATACACCTGCGCTAATTCTTCTGCATAAGCGGCCTTGGTTTTATCTACTTGGCGGGCAGCCTGTAATGTTTTCTCAGCCCATTCGGGTTTGTTGAGCTTTACGAAGTAAAAAGTAGCTAAAATTACTTTTTCCTTTTGCTTCTTGATGTCTTCGATGAGTTTTGTATAACTGGTCTCTGCCTTGCTGCGTTGCCCTTCTAACTCTTCTATCCAAGCGGCATCTATGGCAAAAGTAGGGTTTTGCGGAAAGCTTTTGATTTGCTTTCGAACCAGTTTATCAGCTTCTTTAAAATTTTTGGTCTGAAGCAATGCCTGCAAATACGGCTCATATATGAAGTTCAAATCATAACCTGTGTCGGCCAATCGTTCGAACACCGCAATTGCTTTTTCGTACTCTTGCCTACCCATATACTCTTTGGCCAGCTCAATGTCTAATTCTTGCGCATTGGCGGCGACTGCCAAACATAAAATCCCAATAAGGGCTATCATTCGTGATATCTGCATAGTATAAAGCATATCGGTTAGAAAAGATATAAACAACTTGTATAGGTTGTTTTTCTTAATGATACGAAAAGAATAAACACACATTTCAGTTTTATAAAAAAAAATCCTATCTTTCGTAAACCTCCTCAACACTTAACATCTTGTTTGTATGGAAAAACTAATCAAATTACTGGCTGAAAAAGCCGAAATATCAGAAGCACAAGCAAAAATTGCTGCTGAAATTATGGTCGAATATACCAAGCAACAATTGGCCGAGATCGGA
>DMHB01000069.1 GCA_003449595.1 Microscillaceae bacterium
TATTTGTTTAAACAGGCTCATCAATACCGCATTGGGCGTTTCCTTCAGTAATTCTAAAATATTATTATCCATTGGTGTTTTTGTTGATCTAACCCTCAACACGATAAGATAAAGATACAAAAAAGGCCTGATAATTTTCTTATCAAGCCTGCCAGCTACTCACCTTTGGCAAGTATAAATAAAATGGTGGTCTCCCCTACTCCTCTGTGATAGGTTGTTTTTGCAATACTTCTGTATTTATGCAAGTAGCAATCGGATAACCATTTCTAATTTTCTTTGCTTGGTCTATTTTCTCCCACGATTCTTTACCCAATTGCTTAAGTATTGTAAAATGCGAGCGCAAAGCCGAAACAAAAGTCTTGTTCTCAATATAAGGAAGCCCATATTCAGCGGCAGTAGCCTTGACAATGGGGGCTATTTTGGGGTAGTGTACGTGGCAAATCTTGGGAAACAAATGATGTTCAATCTGCATATTCAGCCCTCCGCAAAGGAAGTTAACAATAGGGTTGTCGCAAGCAAAATTGGCCGTAGTCTGTAGCTGGTGGATAGCCCAAGCTTCCTCAATATTGCCTTCTTCATTTTCGAGCGGGAAGGCGGTGCCTTCTACCACGTGGGCCAATTGAAAAACCAAGCCCAGCACCAATCCTTCGACCAAGTGCATACCTAAAAAACCAATTATAAACTGCCACCAAGTAATATCCAATACCATTAATGGCAAGGCAATGAATAGGAAATAATAAACTGCTTTGAAAAAGAATAGGTTGAAATACTCAATAGGTGGGTGATTGCTAACCCGTTGACCAATTTTTTTAAGAGAAAACTTCAAAAAATCTTTTCTAAAAACCCAAGAAAAAGAAGCCAATCCATACAACAAAAAAGCGTATAAATGCTGATAACGCATTATAGGGGTTAGTTTGGCCTCGGGCGAAAGTCTTACCAAATTTGGAGCTACTTCGATGTCTTCGTCGTGGCCGGGGATATTGGTATAGGTATGGTGCAAAATATTGTGCGTAATACTCCAAATATAAGCGTTGGCTCCTATTAAATTGAAACTAAGTCCTAAAATCTTATTTGCCAAAGGACTGCTTGTATAACTGCCGTGAATGGCATCGTGGCTGATGTTAAACCCAATAAATGCCGTGAATGCGCCTAAAAGCAGCGCAAAAACGAGCATAACTGGGGCAGAAAAATAATTAGAGATTATGAGTGCATATAACAAAACAGCAGAGCCAAAATAAAAGATGAATTTGAAAAACATTTCAAAATTGGCGTGTTTGCTTTTTTTAGTTTGCTCGAAGTAGGCATCTACTCGTTGTCTTAGTTCGTGGATAAATGTTGAGCGGTTTTTGTCAATAAATTTTAATGGCTTACTTGTGAATTCTTTCATTTTTTAATGATTGGTATTAAATTATAATAAAATGAGGAGAAGAACCGCAAGATTTATAGTAATAAGCCTCTGAAATATTATAATTAGTCAAGTGGATACTTCCTGCTAAACATACGACAGTTTTGTCAGCTTTGCAATGATTAGTTGAATTAAAAGTAAATATGTATTGATTAATGACTTGCAGTATGAATTAAAGAGTGTTTTTTTTAAATACACTTAGAAATTTAAAAATTTAGCTGTAGTAAAGCGTGTATTAAGGATGATTCAGAATTGGAATACCAATTGGGTTGCCTTACTTTTGGGTATATATTGAATACTTTTTTCTTCAAATTCAACACCAATTAGCCTGATGATTAAAATAAACAAAAAACTAAATGTAGGCATATTCATTTTCGACAATGCCGAAGTACTTGACTTTGCCGGCCCTTTTGAAGTGTTTTCGGTTTGTTCTGAGTTGTATAATTATGAATTATTTGATGTGTTTACCGTTGCCAAAAGCTTAGTCCCTATTAGCGCGGTCAATGGTTTGTCTGTCAATCCGCGGCACTCATTTGCCGATGCGCCTCCCATAGATATTTTGATCATCGCAGGCGGTGTAGGCACACGGAAACAAATTTTAGAGGCTGATACTTTGCACTGGATCAAAGAAGTACATCAGTCAACTTTGTTCACTGCCAGTATTTGCTCGGGGGCGATGATTCTTGGGGCGGTACATTTGTTAGACAATCACCCCTATTGCACCCACAAAGATGTGTATGAAGATATGAGGCTGCTTGTGCCCACTGGTTTGCCAGCTCCGGAGAAAAGATTTGTACAAACCGGCAAAATTTTCACTTCGGCAGGCATTTCTGCCGGCATCGATTTATCATTCCATATCCTCACCTTGCTACACGGCCAAGCCATCGCCCAAGCCACTGCCCAGTATATGGAGTATGATTTGAAATAGCTTCTCCCATTTGGCTCAGTCTTGCCCCTCTCCTATCTTTCGACTCAATAAAATTTTAATATTTATTAACATAATATTATATATAAATTTTACAAACTTTACAGCTACCCCAATCAAAGTATAAAGATTGATTTTAGTAAATTTGTTAACTTTAATAGTAAATAATGGATGCTAAATGTATGAATGCAAGTGGTCTAATTACTGATTTTTCCAAGCTTGATCTTAACAAACTTTATACTTATGCCGATTACCTCACCTGGCGATTCGAGCAGAGCGTAGAGCTTTTTTCCGGCAAGGTTTTCCCGATGTCGCCTGCGCCCAAGGTGAAGCATCAGCGGATTGCTGTACGCCTAACCAAATACATTGCTGTTTTTCTTGACCAAAGCACCTGTGAGATATTTGTCGCCCCGTTCGATGTGCGTTTGTACAATGCGCATTTGTCGGCCCTGCGCCACGAAGAAATCACCACCGTCGTACAACCTGATTTGTGTGTGATATGCGACTCGCAAAAATTAGATGAGTTAGGTGGTAACGGTGCGCCCGATTGGGTGATCGAAATCCTCTCGGAAGGCAACTCAAAAAAAGAAATGCGCATCAAATATGAATTGTATGAAGCCGCCGGCGTGCGCGAATATTGGGTGGTCGATCCGGAACACGAAACAGTACACCAGTTTGTGCTCGACGAAGCCACGCATAAATTCAGGGTACAGCAGATTTACA
>DMHB01000424.1 GCA_003449595.1 Microscillaceae bacterium
ATCCGATTCCACCGCAAGGCAATTGACGAATTTCCCCAGCGAAAGGTAAAATTGAAGTTGTTTTGACGAAACCCGAATACATCTCTCCCAAAATAACCACTCAAAAAAATACGGTCTTTCTTGCCAATGGCGTAGTTGGCTTTTAAATTCAGATCATAAAAATAGTAATCGGGAATAGGGCTAAAATTACGATCCCCTTTGTTGGCTTCGTTGACCAAACGAGTGAAAATATCTACATAAGTGCGCCTGCCTGATAAAATGAAGGAAGATTTATCACGCTGAATCGGCCCTTCTACCGTAAACCGAGAGGCGATAAGCCCAACCCCACCCGAAACTGAAAATTTGCGTTGATTGCCTTCTCTTAGTTTCACATCTAAAATGGAGGAGAGCCGCCCGCCAAATTGTGCCGGAAAATCGCCTTTATACAAATCGACTCCTTTCAACGCATCCGGATTAAACACACTGAAAAACCCAAACAAATGGGTTGGGTTATAAATCAGCACATCGTCCAACATCACTAAGTTTTGGTCGTTTCCACCACCCCTTACAAACAAACCGGCCTGCCCTTCCCCACCCGACTTTACGCCCGGCTTCAATTGCAATACTTTGATAATATCGACTTCGCCAAAGATGACAGGAATATTTTTTACTTCTTCCATCGTGAGCTTTTCGACGCTCATCTGTGTACTATTCAGCTTTTCTTCAATCGTTTCGGCTTTCACCACTACTTCTTCCAAGTTGTTGGCTCGCCCTGTTAAATACAACTGAACCATTTGATCTTGGCTGGCTAAAATGGTGATGCTTTTTTCCTCATATCCTACAAAAGAATATACGACTACGATGCTATCGTTATTTTTAGGCAACGACAAGGCAAAATAGCCATAGGTGTTGGTCAGGGTTCCGGCTTGCTTGTCAGGAGTATAAATATTGACCCCAATGAGGTCTTCGCCGGTTTCTTGATCTTTCACATACCCACTGAGTGTAACTTTATTTTGACCATTGACAAGCAACGGGGTCAAAATGTGCTGTATAAAAGCCAAGAAGAATACAAGCAAATAAAAGGGCGTGGGTGGATTGTAGAAGCGCATAGCCAAGGTGAAAATGTGGCTCGATGTGGAAAACTTAGGCTTAAAATTAACCCTTTGGTATTTCAAAATGTTTAAGCTCAGCTAAACTACTGAAATATTTGCGCTTTTTGATAAAATATTGCCCTATGATGCTGGTTGGGTAAAAAAAATCTGAAGATAAAAACGGCTGTTTGAATTGCTGTCTTTTCCGAATCCAATACCTGAATTTACCATAAAAGTGTAAATAGGCTTTCCCAATTGCCAAGCTTTGCTGTCGTTTCCCTTGAACCAGCAAGTAAAAAGCCCATAACATATCTAAACCTAAGCGCATCAAAAGTACCAATCCCAATTGTTTGAGTGGTAGGTTTTTGGTTAACATAGCCAAATTATTACGAATATTCAGGTATGTCTTGTGTGGATTTTGCGCAGCCAGAGTTCCTGCACCAATGTGTAAAACCGTACTTTGTGGAACACAAGCAACCCGATAACCTAAACGCTGAATCCGCCAACACAAGTCTATTTCTTCCATGTGGGCAAAAAAATCGGCATCCAAGGCACCCGCTTCAAAAAAAACTTCGGCTCGCACGCAAAGTGCTGCCCCACTGGCCCAAAAAACATACATAGGTTCATCATACTGGCCTTTGTCTTCTTCCAAGGTCTGGAAAATACGCCCTCTGCAAAAAGGATAGCCCCACTTATCGAGAAACCCCCCGGCTGCTCCTGCATATTCAAAATATTGGGGGTTGTCAAAAGTGCGAAGCTTAGGCTGGAAAGCAACTATTTCGGGGTGTTGGGCGATGAAATCCTCAAATGGCGCAAGCCAGTCGGCACACACTTCTACATCAGAATTGAGCAACAAAAACCATTTTGCTTTGATTTGCTGGAGTGCTAAATTATACCCAGCGCTGAACCCGTGGTTCTTAGAAAAGGTAAGTAGCCGTACAGTGGGGAAATTGGCCTGTACAAAAGCCACTGAGTCGTCAGTAGAGCCATTATCGGCCACAAAAATAATAGCTTGCCCGCTATGTTGTATCACTGAGGGCAAGCATTGCTTTAGGAAGTTTCTACCATTGTAATTGAGGATTACAACGGCTAAACCATCGGTGGTGAACAATTGAAAAGCGATTTAAAAAAGGTTATTCAGGTCTAAGCCCGGGATATTGGGCATAAAATTCTGGGTTATTTTTTTTAATTCTTCTTTGCTCTTTTCCTCTACTTCTTCCATGGCTTTGTTGATGGCTGCCGCGATTAGGTCTTGCAGCATTTCTCGATCCTCGGGTTTGAAAAAGGTAGGGTCTATGTCAATTTGAAGCACTTGTTTTTTCCCGTTCACGGTGGCTTTCACCATCCCGGCTCCCGACTCAGCAGTAGCTTTTACGTGTACTAAACTTTCTTGCGCTTCACGCATTTTTTCTTGGATTTCTTTGGCTTTACCCAAAAGGCTGTTGATATCAAACATAAATGGTAAATGGCTTACAATGAATAGATTATTGCAATTTAGTTAAAAAAAGCAATAAACCAGTTGAATAAGAAATAGTAGTGGATGGGAAAGTACCAGGGGCGGGGGTCGAACCCGCACGAGCTTGTGGCTCACAAGATTTTAAGTCTTGCGTGTCTACCAATTCCACCACCCCGGCAAATATAAAGAGGCTATAAATAAAAAAAGAGCGAAAGACGAGTCTCGAACTCGCGACCTCAACCTTGGCAAGGTTGCGCTCTACCAACTGAGCTACTCCCGCATCGCCGATCGCGCATCGGAGCCGTGGAACACGGCGACCGAAGCGTATGCTGCGAAGCTCTCCATTATAGCCCCCGGCAAAGGGGTGTCAAACCGCGACATCCGGCCCGCGCTCAGGCGGCGTCGCGCAGGTAGGGCCAGGCCCGCTGCAGGTAGTAGAACATCGACCACACGGTGAGCACCGCGGCGATCCACACCAGCCAGGTGCCGACGCGCTGGCAGTCGAGGACGCCGAACAGCGGCCGGCCGTAGAGCAGCATCGGGATCGCGACCAGCTGCGCGATCGTCTTCAGCTTGCCGATCGAGTGCACCGCGACGCTGGCGCGCGCACCGATCTGCGCCATCCACTCGCGCAGCGCCGAGATCGCGATCTCGCGGCCGATGATGATCGCCGCCGCCAGGCTGCCGACGCGATCGAGCTCGACCAGCATGACCAGCGCCGCCGCGACGATCAGCTTGTCGGCCACCGGGTCGAGGAATGCGCCGAACGAAGAGGTCAGGCCGAGCCGGCGCGCCAGCCAGCCGTCGA
>DMHB01000175.1 GCA_003449595.1 Microscillaceae bacterium
ATCGCTTAGAATAGCATAAGAACTATGCGCTAAACCTTCGTCAAAAAACTGTTCAATCTTCATACAATTATTATTTAAGAGGTTTTCGAGATTTTAAATATTACAACACTAAGAAAGGCTAAAAAATTCTTTGAAAAGAATCAAGCCTCCAATTATCAGCACTAAGTATCCAAATCCTTTTTTGAGTTGAGCAGGCTGTAGGTATTGTGCGTGCCAAGTACCCAAGCCAACCCCCGAAGCAGCCAAACCGGCAAAAAATACCAGAAACCACCAGTTGACTTGGCTCAGGTTGGGGTCGGTCCAAAAGCCTACCGAAACATTGAGCAAAATGATAAATAAAGAAGTGCCGATGGCTTGCTTCATCGAAAGGCGGGCAAAACTTACCAAGGCAGGCACAATGAGAAAACCACCCCCTGCGCCAATGGCTCCTATCAGCAGCCCTATGCTAAAGTTGCGCAATCCCAACGAGAAAATGCTGGGTGGCGGTGCTTCGGCAGAGGTGGCCGCTTGGTTGCGCAACATAGCCATAGCAGCCCAAAGCATCGTAAGGGCGAACAAAAACATCAGGATTTTTTCTTTGGTAAGGATGCCCCAAGGGGTTTCCCAGAGTACCGCAGGCAATTGTGGCAAGATAAAGTTGCGCATCGTGAAAACGGCCAGCACCGATGGAATCAAAAACAACCACGCCGCCCGCCAAACCACCAGTTTTTGTGCCCAGTAGCTGCGCACGCCATTGAGCGCAATCAAACTAACGATGAAAAAAGAGTAGGTGGTAGCCAAAGTTGGGGAGATAGACAACCCATAGACCAAAACCGGAACTGTGAGGATAGACCCACCGCCGCCAAATAAACCCATTGTATAGCCAATCAGTATGGCTATGACATAGCTAACCATTTCGGCAACCGTCAAGGCTGTAAAAAAATTTAGAGGCTGAATGGAATGAGGTTGAACTCTAAAGTAACATCTTTGGCATAGTCTTGCCCGGCTTCATACATGTCGATGTCGTCCTCTTCATAATACCAGTTGATAACTACTTTGCCTTCTTTGTTGAGGTAGTAGTCTTCGAGCATATCGATCATTTTCTGGAAGCGTGAAGAGGTACTGGTGTTGAAATAGTCCATCCGAAAGTTGAAAATCACAGTCTTACCCTTTTCGGAAAGATACTCTTCGAGCCACTGCACAATGGGTGCATAAATTTCTTTAGTATATTCGGGATAAGAACTTTCAGAAATTTCTAAGATACCGGTTTCGGGGTCAAACTCCACACGGGGTCTTTCGGCATCTCCTTCGATGAACAATTTTTCCATACACTTCGAGCGATTGTTTAGGTTTGCTGATAAACTTATATCACCTGCCGCAAATATAAACAAAGCCTATGATTTGAAGCAAACGCCCCTGCGTTTTTTCAAAAAAAGTTAGCAAAGCGGCAAAGTCTCAAAATCGCCTCCTAAAATGGAGCTTGATGGCGCTTGCAGATGGTTTTGCAGCAAGGTGGCGTAAATATTCCTAAAATCGATGCTGTATTTGAGGTCTCCGTCGGCTAAATCGCTGAGCGAAGGCACTGGCGAGTAAACCCCGGCCTGCGTTAAGCTGCCACCCATCAAAAAAGCCACATTGGCCGAGCCGTGGTCGGTACCTCCGCTGGCATTTTGGGCTACCCGCCGCCCAAATTCTGAGAAGGTCAGCATACAAATCCTGCCCCACTGCCCTTGCTGGTGCATATCATCGGCAAAAGCCCTGACTGCCTCGGCATAAGTTTCCAAGAGTTGCTGCTGCTGGGGCGCTTGGTTAACGTGGGTATCAAATCCCGCAAGGGTGGCATAATACACTTGGGTTTGCACGCCTGAAAGAATAAGCGAGGCAATGGTTTTGAGCCGTTTGCCTAAGTCGGTGTTGGGATAGGAGGCTTTGCTTTCGCGTGCCTTGCTTTTCTCGTAAAGGTAACCGGCAGAAGAAACCGTTTCGGCGAGGGTTTTGTATAAGTACGCTACCGAATGTTGGTCGTCGTGGGGATGTTGGTTGGCCACTTGCTGCAAGGCTTTAAGCTGGGGCGTTTGGGTTGCCTGATACAATTTTTTGGGGTTTAGCAGTGCCAACCCTTTAATTTTTTCGCCTTTGAGGGCTAAACTGAGGGTGTCGTCTATTTCGACCGCATCGTGGGCGGTTGCACAATCGGCAGCGGAGCATTGTGCGTCCAAATAACGGCCAATCCATCCCGATTGGAGGTATTGGTTGCTGCTACTGGCTGTTTGCCAGATGTCCATAGCCCTAAAGTGCGACCTGTCGGGATTGGGATAGCCCACCCCGTTGAGAATGGTAAGCCAGCCTTGGTCATAAATTTCGGCCAAGGGTTTGAGCGCCGGATGTATGCCTATTTCGTCGGTAATTTGTAACAGCTTGTCGGGTTTGATGCTTAGCCCCGGGCGCTTTTCGTAGTAGAGGTCGTTGCGAAAAGGAATGACCGTATTCAGTCCGTCATTGCCGCCTGAGAGTTGCAATACAATCAGAATTTTATCATTGCTGAGGTGGTTGTTCAGGCTGGTTTGCTCAAAAGCTTTCAGAAAACCGGGTATGAACCAAGTACCGGAAGTAGCTAACAATGATTTTTGGATAAATTGACGACGTTTCATAGTGTTTGAAAGATTAAAACACACTCACCAAAAAAGTATTTGTTCTTAGACAACGAACCGCTTATTTGTTTAATGCAATGGTAGATTTTTTGTAGTTTCTGCGCCTCTCCCTGTGTCTCTTCTTAGGGTTGTTACTCAAGGGAGTTACCCCATCAGGCGTTAGTTTTAGGTGTCGGTGCGGAAAAAGGACAAAACAAAAAACCTTGTCCCTGCTGTTGGAAGCAAAGACAAGGTATAAACTTAGGGTGAAAAGTAGTTTTATATATCGTCGAACAGTTCGCCTTGGCGGTTCATCCAACCTTGTGTGCCATCTATTTTTTCGTAGCGGAGGTAGATTGGTGCGTCAGTTTTGAATAGCTTGGTGAATCTAAACTCTTTGGTCTTTTTATACATTTGAAGTATCTCTTGCTGATTATTTTTAGCTACAATCAGTAAAGGCTCGTCCTTATATATATCTTCATATATATCATCAAATTCAATGGGAAGAATTTCTTCTAATATCATAGTTTGATTATAATCGTCAATCTGAAATGAATACAGGCCTTTTTTGCCACCATAATTCAAAATAACCTTGCCTCTATGGCTATTTACGCCTCCAACCCATCTTTGAAATTGAGTTTTATCAATAAAATTTATTGATTCGAAAGGTGTGTCTGTAATTACTTGTAGTGGTTTTTTATCAGAATTAGCCAAAGAGAGAATTACTTCGTTATTGGAAAGGCTTAAACTATAATGAGTTTTTGGATACACCTCTGATTGGAGTCGTATTATCAGAAAGATGGCTTGGAATCCTTGTAAAGAGAATGTTTTAACTATGTTTCCAATTAAGAG
>DMHB01000133.1 GCA_003449595.1 Microscillaceae bacterium
GAGATCTACACTCTTTCCCTACACGACGCTCTTCCGATCTTTACCCCAAAAATGCTTTGTAACTAATTTTTAATAATCCTTTTGCTTGGTAACTGTTTTTTGTATAGTATTGTACCAAATAAATAATTATTCACTCTATTAACATTTTGAATATGGCTGAGAAAATAAGAGACTTAGAAAATTTGCGGGCCTATTTCAGACATCATGCACGCTGGATCAAACATTCAACTTTGTGTAGAATTTTGGGTGTTCCCGAAGGAGCAATTCGTGAGTTTTTGCGCAAGCCCATTGGCTTAGGCAAAGCAGAAAACCGAATCTGGGATTGGGTAGAAGCCGAAACCACGTATGATCAAACCCGTAATTACAACGAGTCGAACTACGATCGCAGAGCAAAGAAAAAAGGTGCTTAATCTTTTCTCGATTTATTTCACAAACAAAGAGTCTGTATGGGTTAAACCAACAGACTCTTATTTTTTAGTATGAAAATGGGTGAGGGTGCAATACGAATCGCCAATTAAGCATACGTATTGAGCATCACAGGCATTACAAGCATCAAAATATCTTCTTGGGCATTGTCTTGTTTAGGTCTGAGCAACCCGGCGCGGTTCGGTGTCGAAAACGAAAATACTACCTCTTTGGTCAGCAAGTTGCTCAGCATTTCAATCAAAAACTGTACATTGAAACCTATCTCCATTTCCTCACCTTGGTAATCGCAGGCCAAGCGCTCGCTGGCGCGATTGCCAAAATCAACATCTTCAGCCAAAACTTCTAATTGAGTAGTAGTAAGCTTTAATCGAATTTGGTGGGTGGTCTTGTTAGTAAAAATGGCTACCCGCTTCAAGGCATTCAAAAACTCAGCGCGGTCAATGGTGAGTTCGTTGGTGTTGTTTTGAGGAATTGCATTTACATAATCCGGGAAGTTCTCGTCAATCAGTCGGGCAATCATCCGAATTTGTTGAAAGCTAAAAAAGGCGTGCGACGAGGAAAAATTCAACTGCATCATTACTCCTTCTTCGGGCAATACACCTTTGAGAATGCTCAGGGCTTTTTTGGGTACAATCAAGCCATTGGTTAGGTTTTCTTCTTCCATTTGCACGTCGGTGCGGGTGTAGCGTATCAGCCGGTGGCTATCGGTAGCTACAAAATTGGCTGCATCCGCGCTGACTTTGAAGAATAAGCCGGTCATTGCAGGGCGCAATTCGTCGGCACCAACGGCAAACAAAGTATTGGAAAGTGCTTTTTTCAATAGGCTACAATCTACATCAATATTTTGAGCGGCTTTGGTTTCCGGCAAACGAGGATAATCGCCGGCAGGAGCGCCAGTGATTTGATATTTTCCACTATAAGCTGTGATTTCGACCGAAAAATTTTCTTGGTTGGCCTCAATGGTTACCGGTTGCTCGGGCAAGTTCTTCAAGGTATCTAAAAATATCTTAGCGGGCACTGCAATACTGCCTGTATCGCTCGATTCGACGCTGACCTGAGTGGTCATAAATACATTCAAGTCGGAGGCTGTCGCAGTCAAAGTTGACTTATCCAAAGACAGCAATAAATTTTCTAAAATCGGGAGTGTTGGGTTGGAGGCAATTACCCCTTGAATGGCGGAAAGCTGCTTTTGTAAAATAGCAGACGAAACAATAAACTTCATACCATCTATAAGATTTGAGTTAAACGAATGATAATCAATACTCTAATTTTTTGGGCAAAGAGTCTTACAAATATACAAAAAATGGCTGATGATAGGCTATAAACACGCAAAAATACTTATTTACGTGGCAATTGCTCAAAAAATAAACAGCCAAGCTTGCCTTGAAACTTTGTCAAAATCAAAATTAATCCTTAGCGGGGCAGCCTATTTGCCCTTGCGGGAAAAATTGCAGCAGTACTTAGATTTATCGGGTTACTTGTTGGTGAATAAGCCGCAACCCGTCGAGGGTAAGGTGTATATCGACCTCGTCGAACATCGCTTCGACAGCGCCCAACACTGCCGAAAGTCCACCGGTGGCCAGCACCTTGCAAGGCTGCCCCAGTTCGGCTTGGATAGCTGCGATGAGATGCTTGACCAACCCTACATAACCCATCAACACCCCCACTTGAATGGCCTCGGTGGTGTTGCGCCCAATGGCCGAGCTGGGCAATACCAAGGGTACTTCGGGCAACAAAGCAGTGTTTTTGTATAAAGCTTGAATGGCCGTTTTCAGCCCGGGGGCAATGGCCACCCCAATCAGATCGCCAGATGCGTCGAGGGTGGTAAGGGTAAGGGCTGTACCAAAATCAACAATGATGGCAGCCCCGTTCACCCGATGAAAAGCCGCTACGGCATTGGCTACCAAGTCCGACCCAATTTCTTCGGTGTTCCGAATGCCTATGTTGAGTTGTGGATACAAGGCCGGACTCATAACCAAGGGTTCGAAGCCAAACAAACGAGCCAATACCTCGCGCCAAATGGGGGTAAGTGCAGGCACTACACTGCTCAGCATCGTCGCTTCTATTTGTCCAAGCTTGAGGTTATCTTCTAAAAAAAACTGGCGCACCTCCATCTCAAACATAGCAGCTGTTTTGTCGGCAGTGGTTTGCATACGCCAAGGTTTGCGCCATCCTTGGGTAGGTTCATAAATGCCCACTACTACATTAGAATTGCCTATATCGACGGCTAAAAACATAGCTTTTCAAAATAAAAAGGTGAGGTAATTTC
>DMHB01000077.1 GCA_003449595.1 Microscillaceae bacterium
TCGAATTAACTTCGTTGGGTGTAATGCCTTGCAGGGCATATTCGGTTAAAAGAAAATTTCTCAAATCTTCCTCTATCAACACCTCCTCGGGCTTGCGCGCAAGGCTCATTCCCCCGTAATGAGGAAAACCTTCCTGCCCCAACAACTCAGTAAATGCCTTTTCTAATTTCTCTTCGGTGAATTTCATACGATTTGTTTTCCGACTCCAAAGAAGAATTTGTTTGCTTGTGGATTATGCGTAGGCGTTTTGACTATTCGCTTTTGCCATCTTCTACAAGGCTTTTTTCAACCGTTGGCCAGCATCTTCTTTTTTTGTTCCTCTACAAAGGTTTCTATGTTTTCTTCAGATATAATTTGGAGTGCTAAAGACGAATTTTGTGCAACAGAAGTAAGCTTGGTGTTGATAAATCTCAGCAAATCTTCTTTTTGGGGCAGGGTGCTAAGAAAATGTAGGCTGATTTCTTCGGAAGCCCCCGCTAATTCGCCAATTTTTCCAACCCACTTATACACCTTATTTTTGATGCTTTGTACATCCTGCAAGTTAAAGGCCACCGGTTCATAAATATTCCAAACTCCATTTTTCCAAGCATGCTCAAACACAAATTCGTCGTCTTGGGTCTTGATTTTATGTGTGGTCAGTTTAGCAGTTAGTTCAAGCCTGTCAAAGTACTCTTTATACAAGTCTTTCCATACACTTTCGTCTGTGGTGTAGGTTTTGGTTTCGGCAATATGTTTGAGCACCAGCCTTGCAAAAAGGTCGTCTAAGGCCGCCTTTATGTTAACATCCTGCCTTGTTTTGACTTCCGAAAAATAAAAACAACCATCGTCCTGTGGCAGTAGGGTTTCGGTAATTTGGGATAGTGTTTGTCCCTCCAATCGGCTTGTGGTGTCTTCGCATAGTTTTCTTGCAGCGCGCTCTATCTCTTTAAGCCGCTCTTTGAAATACTTACCATCTAAATTGGTAAAGAAACTACTAATACGGGTGTGTTTTTGGAGTATTTTTCGGTCGAAAGTTCTATCTTGTTCATCATAAACTACCACCCCCACATTGACAAACTCCCCGCTTACCAGGTCGTGCCGATAGTGTAAAATTTGGAAGGTAAATGTTTTCACGAGAATAATTGTTTGAGTGCTTGTGAATACTGACTATGATTGCTGTTCACCAAGGCAAAGTGTTGTTCTATTTTACTGATTTGCTCGTGTCCTTGTTGCCACTCTGCCGGCACCAAGCTTTTGGCTTTTGTCCAAAATGCAGGGTTTATATTTACCAAAACACTTATAAAGTTATCAATGTTAGTGTCCAAATCAAATATTGCATAATTTCTTTTCAACTCTTGATAGAAAAGATGGTTGCACATCCACTGCTTATCGTGGTCGGTAAAGAGCCAAGGCGTAGGATTGGGCAAGATGTCAAATAAAAACCCAAAACCGGCTTCGTGGTCAAAAATAACAATGTCATTTTGGTAGGTCTTGAGGTTTTGTTTTTCAAACCTTCGGTCAGCATTGACTATCAACACATCAAATATAAAAATGTGTAAGGCTTTCAATACAAGATCCGGATGGAGCGAAAAGCCTGATACAAACTCGTTATAACCATCACCTGCCCATTTGTTGCCAAAGTTTTTGCCTTGCGCTTGCCGTGCTCTTTGTTTTAGATTATTTTCTTGAAATATTAGCAAACTATCTTGACCCAAGTACACCAACACTGGCTCGGCCACGTGGATGCCCAATTCGTTGGCTATAAAAGCTGCAAGAAGTTCCCTACATTTGGCATCATCAGACATAACTTGACCTGACAATTTGACCACAATTTCATCTTTTTGGTGGTTTTGTTGGCAAAGGCAACGCAACAACAATGGCACACTCTTGCCTGAATGAAGCGCTCGGATGTATTCTAAAGGAATGTAGCTCCATAATTCATATTGGCTGTCTGTAATTTTTAACATTGGTTTCAAATAGCTAATTGATTTTTGGTTGATTATTTTTCAAAATTAATTCTCTAAAGCGAAGCTTTTGTTATTCCTTTCAATCATTGCATACATACATTATCTGAACTATGATTTGTATTGATTTTTTGATGGACTTTGATTTTTGCTTGGTTTCATTACTCGTTTAAACTGCAACGAAGTATTACCAAAGTTTATCAGCAATCCTATGTCCAATCCATAAGCCTCCAAATAATTGATGGCTTGAGCCAAATGCACATCTTCCAATTCCTTAACGGCCTTGATTTCGACCATAATTTTATTCTCTACAAAAAAATCCACCCTACGCGTACCAATGTCAAAACCCTTGTACTGCAAAGACATTTCTTGTTCTCTGATATGGGCAATTCCCTGCATATTTAATTCTATGGATAATGCTTTTTGATACACTACTTCCTGAAAACCATTGCCTAAATACCTGTGTACTTCCATGGCACAGCCAATGATTTTACCGGTTAATTCACTTTCAGGGTATTCTTTTTTAATCATTGTATTCATTCATTTGGTGTCTGAACTATGATTTGTGTTGATTTTTTGATGGACTTTGATTAAACCATTCCGAATCATAGCTTTCATTTAATCATTTAAAATCATAGTTCAACACCCGCCAACCGCGAAAGCAACAACCCTTTCATCTCCGTTAGCTTGTGGTTTTCTGTTCTTTTAAAAAAAACATTGTCAACTATTTTAGTTATGTTACTTTCAACACTGTATAGATATTCTATCGAAGGTGCTTCAAAAGTATAATCCTCAATTGCATCTTTGGTTATCATTCCAACCGTTGTTCCTTTTGTATGCAATTTGATGTGTTCCTGATAGTTTGGTGATTTCATAATTTGATACAATATTTCATTGCTCAACTTTGACTTATTTACAACTCTATACAAATTAGAAGCTATGACCAATTTTTTATTATCTAAATTTGGTGGTATCATAGCTGGACAACCAAGTATTGGCATATTTTCTGACTGTTGACGGGTCGCAATTATTATCTCTTTTGGCTTCACAATATGTTGTTCAGGGATATTATCCGAGTATAGTCTCATCCCTTCTTCAACAAATCTGTCGGAAAAAGAAACACAGCCCATTCCAAGTAAATAAGTACTCCCTTTTCCCAAATCCACACTATTGTATGAAAAACCTCCTTTTATTTCCATCAAGTCCCCAAGCCTATGAGATTCTTTGTCATCTTCATTATTTAAGTATGTATTATAAATCGCCTGGGCGGTTTCTTCCAGTTTTTGGATCAGTTGTTGGTTTAGGGCTATGCGGTTTTGGATGGTGTTGTATTCTTTGACGATTTCTCGTTGCTTGTCAATGGGAGGGACGGGGAGTTGCATATCCTCAAATGCTTGCCAAGCCAATCCACCTCTTACATCTGCATCAGTATAGAACCAAGCATTACGGTCAAACTCTGAGCGTTCAAACCACATCATCAGATATTCGGGTAATAATTCTGTCGGTTTCTTGATTTCAAAAACATCATAAGCTGGTGAAACCATAAAAGGCTCATCACTTTCAGAAACTGCAATTGGTATTCTATAATCTCTACCAACGTGCATTCTGTTACAAGCAAATTGGTTTTTTTCAACGAGTTTATAATTTGACAAATCCGTTCCAACAATATTTGCTACCGAAGGCATAAAGTGTTTATTGATATTGATTCCCAATAAATCTTTTGCCTTCAAGTCGCTATTGCGAACTTTCACAGGTTCTATGTAATCGCCTAAGCGCCTATAATTCGATTTCATAACCCAACTCTTTAAATACGCTTAGCAAATCATTTTTACTTTGGGCTTCGGCCTTCAATAAGTCGGCAAACTCGTTTTTCAAAGCGTTCATTTTCTCGTCAAAGTCAATGTTTTCGTCTCGGTTTACAAGGACAATGTATTTGCTGGGTACCAACGAGACTTCT
>DMHB01000215.1 GCA_003449595.1 Microscillaceae bacterium
TCAAATGGGATGGCAGCCGAAGACCACGAATTTTGTTTTTGGCTGATAGAAATATTCTTTCTGACCAAGCTTATGGAGAGTTTACAAAGTATTCTGCGTTTAAGGATGATGCTTTAGTTCGTATTAGTCCGAAAGCAATACGTGATTTGAATGAAGATGGTAAGAAAGTAAAAGTCAATACGTTTATTACAAACTCAAAGCAAAACCAAAATCGTGTTCCGACTAATGGAAATATTTTCTTTACAATCTTCCAAACATTCTCAACATCGCCAATTGAAAATGTAGAATTGAAAATTGACAATGAAAGTATTCCATCAAACATTCCTGCTGAACCAACTCCCAATTATCAATTATCCATTGTCAATTATCAACTATATCCACCTGACTATTTTGATTTCATCATCATTGACGAGTGCCACCGTGGCGGAGCCAATGACGAAAGCAATTGGCGGGGCATTTTAGAATATTTCAGTCCAGCCGTTCAGTTGGGTTTAACCGCCACACCAAAGCGAAAAGACAATGTGGACACCTACAAATATTTTGGCGAACCTGTTTACATCTATTCGTTGAAAGAAGGTATTAATGACGGTTTCTTAACGCCTTTCAAAGTAAAACGCATCAAAACCACTTTAGATGATTATCGCTACACCTCGGACGACACGATTATAGAAGGCGAAATTGAAGAAGGCAAACTCTATGAAGAAAAAGACTTTAATAGAACGATTGAAATTGTAGAGCGAGAAGCCAAGCGAGTAAACATCTTTTTGGATGAAGCCAACCAAAACGAAAAGGCAATTATTTTTTGTGCCAATCAAGCACACGCAGCTTTGATAAGAGATTTGGTAAACCAAAACGCCAAAAGCAAAGACCCATTTTATTGTGTTCGTGTAACTGCCAATGACGGAGAAGAAGGCGAAAGACTGTTGCGTGAATTTCAGGACAATGAAAAAACATTGCCCACCATTCTGACTACATCGCAAAAACTTTCTACAGGAGTTGATGCAAGGAACATTCGGAATATTGTTTTGCTTCGCCCGGTCAATTCAATGATTGAGTTTAAACAAATCGTTGGTCGTGGCACACGATTGTTTGACGGCAAAGCGTTTTTTACCATTTACGACTTTGTGGATGCTTATCAAAAGTTCAATGATGCAGAATGGGACGGGCCACCAGTTGCAGAAGAAGAAGAAGAGCCAAGCGGTGTAAAAGAACCCAAAGGCGAGTATAAACCAAAAGAATCGAAAGAGACAACAGATGCTTCGACAAGCTCAGCACCCAAAAAGGTAAAAGTCAAATTGCGCAACGGAAAAGAAAGAGAGATCCAATTTATGGTTTCTACTTCTTTTTGGAGTGCAGACGGCAAACCGATTTCATCAGAAGAATTTTTAAATAATCTGTTTGGCGAGTTACCCAAACTTTTCAAGGACGAAGAAGAATTGCGAAAACTTTGGAGCAATCCACTAACAAGGAAAACCTTGTTGGAGAATTTAGATGCAGCAGGTTTCCCGAAAGACGACTTACTGACTTTGCAAAAGTTGATAGATTTGGAAAAAAGCGACTTGTATGATGTGTTGGAATATGTGTTCAATGGCGACTACATCGCCATGACAAGAGAAGTCAGAGCCAAAGCAGCCGAAGCGACCATTTTCGCTTTACTCAACGACCAACAAAAGGAGTTTATCACTTTCGTTTTGAGCAAATACATCGAGACAGGTGTGGACGAACTCGACCAAGAAAAACTACCCATCTTGCTCACCAACAAGTATCATTCTTTGGAAGATGCCAAAGAAATTTTGGGTGACGTGGCAAACATCAGCAGACTGTTTATAGAATTTCAAGCACACCTTTACAAAAAACAGGTCGCATAGCCGTTATCAATGGCGGAAACTACCCTCACCCCGGCAACGAAATTTTACCCAAGTGCAGCGGTGGCAAATTGCCTACGGCTATCCCCGCTCCGGCAAGGGTTTCGTTGGCCAATAGTGCGAACAGCGCGGCTTCTTTGGCTTCGGGGTTTATCCCTAATCCTTGGCTGCTTTCCACTTGCCATTGGGGCAGTTGCTGCCGCAAATGCGCCATCAGGGCAGGGTTCATAGCGCCTCCCCCACTTACATACATCACGCTCGGCTCGAAAGCCCGCAGCGCTTGCGCGATGGTAGTCGCCGTAAAGGCAGTCAGCGTAGCAATGAGGTCTTCGGGGGTTAGGGTGTCTAACTGCAACCGCCGGATTATTTTGAAAACCCAATCCCAATGAAAAACCTCCCTGCCGGTAGTTTTAGGGATGGGCAAAGCCAAAAAGGGGTGCTTGAGCATTTCTTGCAACAGCTGTTCGATCACGGTGCCTTGTTGCGCTATTTGCCCATCTTCGTCGTAGCGCAGTGCCGGAAAAAACCGCTGCACCGCCTCATCCATCAGGCAGTTGCCCGGACCGCAATCGGTAGCCACTACCTGTTTCTGCGAGTTGCGCGCCGGTAGGTAAGTAAAATTGGCAATGCCGCCTATGTTAAGCAAAACCCTGTCTTGGGCTTCGGCCTGAAAAAGCAGCGTGTCGCCATAAACCACCAACGGAGCGCCCTCGCCGCCCGCGGCTACGTGTTTCTGTCTAAAATCGCTCAGCGTAATGATGCCTGTAAGCTGGGCGATGTGGTCGCCGTCGGTTAGTTGCAAAGTAGCGTGCGGAAAACCCGAGCGCTGGTGCTGATGCGCCGGAGCGTGGTACACCGTTTGGCCGTGGCTGGCAATGCAATCGACATCGGCTGTGTCCACCTGCCACAAAGTAAGCGATTCTAAGACCCAAGCAGCATAAACCCGCCCCAGCCAAGCGTGCAACAAGGTGAGTTGTTCTAACGAAACAGTGGTCTGCGAAAGCACCTGCTTGATTTCATTTTTTAGGTCGTTTTCGTAAGGAATGGTGCGAAAGTGTTTTACCTCCAGCGCAGTATGCACGCCGCTGCCCGCAATATGGCACAGCGCCAAATCTAAGCCATCCAACGAAGTGCCCGACATAAGCCCCAAAACCACCCGCGAGGGTTTCTGTGCTATCTGGGCCAATTGCGCAATGCCTTTATTCATAATTTTTGTTGATGCGTAATTTTCTTCAAAATAAACAATCGCCAAGCCCAAAAACAATTCAAGCTTTCTACCAGTTGAGATTTAAGTCAAAAATGAGATGCCCTGTATTAGAATACAAGCATTTTCCTAACTTTGCACCTGTCGAATCAACATCATTTATTTAACCTTTGTTTTTATGTATTTTCCTACCTTGTTCATACACTCTTGGCTGCGTTGGATTTTTCTGATTGTGGCCATTTTGGCTATTTTCAAAGCCTTGATGGGCTGGCAAAACAACAAGGCTTTCGCCAAAGCCGACAATGCCTTGGGGGGTGCCTTCATCGGACTGATGCACTTGCAGTTGGTCATCGGGTTGATTTTGTATTTTGGCCTTAGCCCTATGGGGTATGCTTTGTTTGGCAGCGAAGGGCTTATGAAAAACTCTGTGATGCGTTTTTGGGCTGTAGAACACATCAGTATGATGATATTGGCCGTTGTGGTAGCGCAAGTAGGGCGTATTCTCAGCAAAAAAGCTCCTACCGACTTGCTCAAACACAAAAGAGCTTTTCTATATTTCACCATTTCGTTGGTGATGGTGTTGTCGCGTATTCCTTGGACAGAAAGCGCCCGTTTGTTTCGCTTGCCCTAAGGCATAACGCCCCAATCCTAACTTCAACCCAGCGTGTATGGCTGCTTCGTCCGACTTATTGCTTCAATCTGAAACCCTGAGCAAAACCTACCATTGGGGCAAACCCAATGCCTTCACAGCGTTTGCAGACATACACCTGTCTATCGAAGCCCAAACCTGCACACTTTTACAAGGCGCGTCCGGCTCGGGTAAAACCAGCCTAATAGCTGTGTTGAGTTGTTTAGACAAACCTACGGCAGGTCGTTTGCACATTTTAGGGGAAATGGTTTCGCGGTTGCCCGAAAAGTTTTTAACCTTGTTTCGCCGGCAACACATCGGCGTGGTTTTTCAGCACTTCCAGCTGGTAGAAGACCTGCCCGTAGCCCAAAATATCGCCATTCCGCTGCTGCCTTGGGGGCTAAGTAGTCGCCTCATTGCCTCGAAAGTGGCCGAAATTGCCCACCAAGTAGGCATAGCCCATAAGTTGGAAGTGAAGGCAGGTTTCCTTTCGGGAGGCGAAAAACAACGCGTAGCCATTGCCCGGGCCTTGGTCAACAACCCTACGCTGATTTTTGCCGACGAACCCACCGCCCATTTAGACCAAGCCAACGCTACCCAAATTTTGCAGGTTTTTCAGGATTTAAAGCACGCAGGCAAGACGCTGCTCATCAGCACCCACGACCCTTGGGTGATGCAACACCCCTTGGTGGACAATAAAATTAGGCTGCAAGACGGTAGGATGGTCGCGGCAAGCCAAATTTGAAAAATAAAATTTTGCACCTTACCTTTGCTTGCTTTTTTTGAGCAACAAGTTCGTTCCTATCACTATCACACACAAGTCAAGTTTTTAACTATGTCTGCTTTGACTCAAACTGCTCCCCAAACCTCTTCTGTTTTCGACCAATTGGCCGCCAACGACCACGAGCAAGTGGTTTTTTGTCACGACCCCCACAGTGGGCTGAAGGCTATCATTGCTGTACATAACACCGTTTTGGGACCGGCTGCCGGGGGTACCCGTATGTGGACCTACGCCAGCGAAGCCGATGCCTTGACCGATGTGTTGCGCCTTTCCAGAGGAATGACCTTCAAAAATGCAGTGGCCGGTCTGAACATTGGCGGCGGCAAGGCTGTCATCCTTGGCGATGCCCGAAAAGACAAGAGTGAGCTACTATTTCGCACTTTTGGTAAATATGTACACAACCTGAATGGCAAATATATCACCGCCGAAGACGTAGGAATCAGCACACAAGACATAGAATATATGGCCATGGAAACACCCTATGTATCGGGCAAGCCCGAAAGTATGGGCGGCAGTGGCGACCCTTCTCCGTTTACGGCTCACGGGGTGTATATGGCGATGAAAGCCTGCGCCAAAAAAGTATATGGGTCTGAATCATTGGCAGGCAAAAAAGTAGCCGTACAAGGCATTGGGCACGTAGGCGAGGCATTGGTAGCCAATTTGGCCAAAGAAAATGCGGTGATTTATGTAGCCGATATCTACGAAGACCTGTTGAAAGCCGTAGCACAAAAATACAAAGTAGAAGTAGTGCCTACCGATTCGATTTATGATGTGGAGATGGACATTTACGCACCTTGTGCTTTGGGTGCTACCCTCAACGACGACACCCTTGGCCGTTTGAAGTGCGCCATTGTAGCCGGAGCGGCCAACAACCAATTGAAAGACGAAAAAATACACGCCGATTTGTGCAAACAAAAAGGCATTTTATATGCCCCTGACTTCCTAATCAACTCGGGTGGGATTATCAATGTGTATTATGAAATCATTGGGAACTATAACCGACAACGCGTGGTAGAACATACCGAAAGAATTTACGAATACACCTTGAACCTGATCGATACGGCGGCTCAAGAACAAGTCAACACACACGAAGCTGCTGTAAGCATTGCCCTGAAACGCATTGCCGCCATCGAAAAGCTTAAACGTACTTATATAGCCTGATCTCATCGAAAGGCTTGCCGGTGTGCCGCAAGTCATTGGCCTTTTGCTCCTTGAAATCTTAAACAATGTCCACGAACCCTAATCGATTCGGCTATGCTCAATAGAAGGTATTTACGTATGAAAGTGATGCAGGTGCTTTATGCCTTGGATCTTTGCAAAAAAGCTGATTCGCAATTGGCCTTAGACCATTTGGTGATGCTGCTTACCCCGGATATATACAAAGACAAGGACGAAATAGCCTCGGTGAAAGAAGACATTGCCCAAGCTACCATTGTTTTAGAAAATAATTTATGGGTTTCGCAGGCTTTGTTGCAAGGGGTAGAAGGGCTAAAACCTACACAAAAATCAGCGATTGAAGATGCTTTGCGGCTGTTTCAGAATAAAATCAAGCAAGAGAACTTGTATTTTGAAAGGTATTTAAACAGCTATTTAGAAGTTGTTTTCGACCAGTACCTGCGCTTGCTGTTGCTCATTGGCGAAATTACCGAATTTGAAAGAGTAGAAGTTGAAAGGCTCAAAACCAACTTTTTATACAAAACCCTGATAGAGCAAGACTACAAGCTCAAGCAAAATCCGCTTTGCGAGGCCGTGCTCCGCAACCAAATCCTACAACAACTCGCCCAGCAGCGCAAAGTTGATTGGAGCCAAGGCGAAGAGTTTATTTCGGAGTTATACCGCACAGTAGTCAAAGCCGAAGCGGGGTATAACGCTATCCCCTACCCACCCAACTATACTTTTGAAGACATTAAAACCCCTACCATCGAGCTGTTTCGGGCGGTTTTGTTCCAACACGACTATTGCACCAACTACTTCAATGAAATTGACATCAACTGGGAAGAAAACCGCAGCATCGTAAAAGATATGATTATCCGAACGCTGAAAAGCATTGAAGCCAATGCCAAAGCCGATTTCGACTTGCTTCCGGTTTCGCGCAATTGGGAAGAAGATAAAGAATTTTCCTTAGATTTGTATAAGAAAACAGTGGCTTATGATGATATGTATGAAGAAATCATCATTGAAAAAGCTGCCAACTGGGACTTGAGCCGCTTGGCGATGATCGATAAAATTTTGCTCAAAATGGCGATGGCCGAAATGCTTTATTTCCAAAATATTCCCGTCAAGGTAACCATCAATGAGTATATCGAGTTATCGAAAACATATAGCACTCCCAAAAGCAAGCAGTTTGTCAATGGTTTGTTAGATGCTATCAGCGCTGATTTCACTGCCCAGCAAAAAATCAAGAAAAGTGGAAAAGGTCTATTAGACAACAAATAACCCAACATACAAAACTATATCAATCGAACAAACTATGAACAAATTAGGCAATTTCCTTTCAGCCTTCGTAGCCGGCACCCTTGTCGGCGGGGCTATTGGGCTGCTATATGCCCCCACTGAAGGCCGCAACACAAGAAAAAAACTGACTTATCGGTTGTCGAAATACAAAGTCCTGTTGCAAGAAGCTGTGCAGGATTTGTTGCAAGGCAAAGATGAGTTGTTAGACAACGAAGCCCGCAACGAAGGCGAAAAACGCATCACCGAAACCCGCGAAAAAGCCGAAAAACTGATGGGCGACGTAGAACAATTGATAGGCCAATTGAAAAAAGGCAAACCCCGTAAATCTTAATCAAGTTCAGATATTTTTAGTTTTAAAAAAGCATATGACTTTCGAACCCATTTCTAAACTTTGCGCAGTTGCTTCTTTAGCACTCATTTTAGCTGCCTGCGGCGGTGGCAATACCCAAACCACTACCCAAGAAGGTAGCAATTCGGTTTCGGTCAACAACAAAGGCACACAAGAAACCAAGCAAAACAACGCCGCTGCCGATCAAGCCGCCAACACGGCCAAAATTGAATTTTCGGAGCAAGCTTTCGACTTTGGCGAAATCAATGAAGGCGATGTAGTAAACCACGTTTTCAAGTTTAAAAATACCGGCAGTAGCCCCTTGGTCATCAAAGATGCCACCGCTTCTTGCGGTTGTACGGTGCCCAACTGGCCTAAAGAGCCGGTGGCTCCCGGCGCTGAAGGCGAAATCAAGGTAGAATTTAACAGCACTGGCAAAGCCGGTCTGAATACCAAAAAAGTGAATGTAATGGCCAATACCAACCCTGAAGTTACGACCGTCGAAATCAAAGTCAATGTGAAAAGAATGGACGTAACCCAAGGCCCCATCAAACAATAATCCTTACCTTTTGACCTATTTATGATGCTTTCTGTTATCACCTTTATTTTATTGCAGGCCAAAACCAGCAGCGCCAGCTCCCAACTCATCTCCAATCTCATTTTTATTGGAGGCATTATTTTGGTTTTTTACTTCTTTATGATTCGGCCACAAGCCAAGAAACAAAAAGACCAAAAGAATTTTATCACCAGCATCAAAAAAGGTGATAAAGTGGTAACCATCGGAGGACTTTATGGCAAGGTCTATGCAGTAGATGAAGAAACCGTAACCCTTGAGGTGGACAAGAGTGTAAAGCTGACTTTCGACAAAAATTCAATTTCACAAGAATACAGCAAGCGTTATCAAGAAAAAGGCGAAAATGCCTAACCCTTGTTACGACTTGGACGAGCAATGGAAAAAGTACGGTTCTTTTTGTTAAGAATTGTACTTTTTTTCTATTTTTAAGCCTTGCTAACTTTCCTAACTATTGTAAGCCCCCCGCTCTATGAA
>DMHB01000152.1 GCA_003449595.1 Microscillaceae bacterium
TTTGGTGGACTTTGGGATGGTGGATAGCCGCACAATCTCTTTTTGCTCAATCGCCTAAGCGCCCTTTTACACCTTTTGAGATAGATGCTTCGGCACACGTAGGGTTTATCATAGACCACCAAGAAAACGTAGGCCACTTGGTGGGTTCGCATCCCATTAGTTTCAATGCGTCGATATACCGGCTCACTACGGGCGACAAAGGCTGGGAAAGTGCTTCATTCTTTCCAAAAATAGGGGTTTCACTCCATTATTCAGATTTGCGCAGCGATATTTTGGGACAAGTAGTGGCCATCTTGCCCAATATGAAGTTTAGCTGGTGGCGAATGAAACACGGCGGACAGTTGGAGTTCAAAATTGGTACCGGCTTGGCCTATCTCAGCAATCCGTGGAGTTTAGACCGGAATTTTTCAAACACGATGTACAGTTTTCCGCTGCTTACGGCTATGAACTTTGGCCTGATTTACAGCCAACCGCTCACCCCGCGATGGAAGCTAAGGCTTAGCGCCGAAATTTATCATTTTTCCAACGGCGCGTTTAGTTTACCCAATGCAGGCATCAATACGCCCAGTGTAGCCATTGGGGCTATTTATTCGCCCAATGCCCATAAAATTGAATGGCGCGATAGCATACGCCCTTTTCGCCAAACACTTTATTTGCAAGCTGCTATGCGGGGCGGAGTGATTGAGCGAAATCCGGCGCAAGGGTCTAAGAATGTGGTTGTCAATGCCGATATAGGCATCGCTTGGCGTTGGAGGAGAAAAAATATTTTGTTAGCCGGTTTCGAATACTCGCTCAATACCGCCATCCGCGATTTGATTGCCGAAGAAATTCCCACAGGTTCACGACCCGATTACGCCCGCTTGGGGTTGGTCGTTGGCCACGAGCTGGTAGCTGGCAGTGTTTCTTTGCTTACGCAATTGGGGGTTTATATTTATCGACCATACGACAAAATAGATCTTCCTTTGTACCAACGCATTGGCCTGCGGTACTACTTCAACGACCGCCTATTTGGCCAGTTTGGGATGAAACTCCACTTGGGAGCCGCCGAGTGTTTAGAATTTGGGGTAGGCTATAATATTTGGAAAATTTCAAAAGACTAAGCTTTCACCAAGCCATCACAACCCATTGTTTTTCAACGACTTACTAACACAATGAATAAAATTCTGCTTTGTATTTTTGGGATACTATTTGCAATCAGCAAAACCACGGCTCAACCAAACGAGCAGGTAGTTTTTCAAGAAAAATATGCCCAGCCGGGGGTCTCCTTGCGGGGTTTGTGCGTGGTCGATGAACGAATAATATGGGCAAGTGGCAGTCAGGGTACTATTTTGAAATCGATAGATGGTGGTCAAACCTGGTTGCAGGTGGGCATCCCGGGTTATGAAAAATTAGACTTTAGAGACGTTCACGCCTTCGACTCGTTGCGGGCGGTGGTTATCAATGCCGGTTCGCCTGCTTATGTTTTTACAACCCACAATGGTGGAAAAAACTGGCTCAAAGTTTATGAAAACAATCACGAAACAGCCTTCTTAGACGATTTGGCTTTCGACGGAGATCGAAAAGGGTTGATTTTCGGCGACCCTGACAGCACCGGACAGTTTTTAGCTTTGCGCACTGTAGATGGCGGAAAAAGTTGGGAAACATTGCCTGCTTTTTTTCCCACACCCTTGGAAAAAGAAGCCGGTTTTGCGGCCAGTGGCAGCATTTTGCACTACCAAAACGGTTATATTTGGTTGGCAACCGGTGGGGGCAACGTGGCGCGTGTGTTTTATTCGACTGATGAGGGGCAAACTTGGCAAATTCAGACTACCCCCATCCGAGCGGGCAGCGAAGCCCAAGGCATTTTTTCTTTTTGTGTGGTAGATGCCCTGCGTTGGGTAGCTGTGGGAGGCGATTATAAGGAAGCAAGTTCAGGGCAACAAACGGCCATTTATTCTGCCAACCAAGGCCAAAATTGGCAAGTAGCCGAAGTAACTCCTGAGGGCTACCGCTCGGGAGTGGCTTATGCCCGAGCAAACACCTTGGTTGCCGTAGGCACTTCGGGCAGCAGCCTCAGCAAAGATGGAGGCCAAACGTGGCAAACCCTCAACTCACTGAATTTGAATGTGATTCGTTTTGCACCCAACGGATATTTAGGGTATGCTGCCGGGCGCGATGGGCAAATTTGCCAGATAAGGTGGGAGTGAAATAGCACAAAAGCTTCAAGAAAAAGCCACTCAATGATCCCATTTTTGAGAATGGAGGCTTTGAATGGCTTTGGCAATAAAACTGAAACAGGCTTAGCTATTTTGCCCGTGTGAAAGTGAAAGTCGTGGATAAGCCGTCCTTATCAGTTCCAGCAGAGATTTTGAGTTTGTCATTTTCCAAAGAGGGCGTAAGATAAACGACAGGAGCAATTTTGCTTCCGTTGGTAAAGAAAAGTCCACCGGGGGTAAATTCAACAACAAATACGACTTGTCTTGGCCCAAAAACCGAGCTATTGTAACTTTCAACCAGCACATAGCCCATTTCGGTGGTTTCTTTCAATTCTACAGTGTATTGTTCTTGTTGATAACTCGCTAAGGTCTCTGCTTTGGTAGTGTTGAGCACATTCCAAAGCTGTACACCTTCGTCGGTAGGAGGAAGACTTCCCCCATTTTCTAAACGGCCTAAAAGATCATACACAATGTCGTTTATTACCCATTTGCCTGAAGCTTTTTTCAAGTCAAATTCTTGGGCTTGGGTTTTACCGGCAACTATAAATGTTAAAATGAAGATTGCCAAAATAGTAGCGCGTTGTTTCATAAGGGTAATTTTTTGAAAAGTAAAAAACAGCTGCAATAAAAGCAAAATGAACCATTCAGGGTCATTTATCGAAAAAAAATAATTTAGCAGAAAGTGTAGAAAAAAATAGGTAAAAATATAAACTGATACTGGATGTTAATTTTGTGTTAATTTGAGCCATTCGACAAAATTATTTAAGGTTTTTTAATTTATATTTGACAAAATCCCAGCGTGTAACTCAATCCATCCATTCCTTCATTTTTTATTTCTTATTAGATGCGTTGGGTATTGGTATATAAATGCCTTTTTTATTTTTCTGTAGCATTCGGAGTAGCAATAGGAATACCTGTATATTGCCAAGCCCAACAAGCTACCATCGCCGAACTTCGTGCTAATTTTCAACAGGCCAATGATTTCAAATCAAAAATTGACTTTGCTAATGATTTAGCAAGGCGGTATTGGTTTACCCACCCCGATTCGGCTGCCTACTTTGCTGAATATGCCCTTAAAAAAAGTAGCGAACAGAACTACCACAGAGGGCAAGCCATTGCCTACAACAGTTTAG
>DMHB01000356.1 GCA_003449595.1 Microscillaceae bacterium
TAAGGTTGTAGGGGTGTTTGGGAAAGGGCCGGCTGTGTTTCATCCACATAGCCATGCTTTGCAAAATGGAGGTAGGTGAAGTTTTTCAAATCCTCTGCCTTAATAGTCGCTTCCAAGGCTTGATCATAAAGCAAGAGTTTGGTGGATTGGGTATTGGTTTTGAAAATACTATCAATTTGCTGCCCTTCTTGAGCGGTTGCGGCTAAACTTTGAAGACCTTTGTTTTGGAACTTAACCGGGGCGCAAATCAAGGCCGCTTGCGAATCGGATATTTCCAAGGCTTTGTTTTGATTTTCATAAAACAACCCTGCCGAATAGTCATAGCTGATGGCATAATGCTTGATTAAGAAAGGCAGCTCAGAGAAATCATCAGTTTTTTTTGGAGATACTTTCGTGGTCAGTAAGGTTTCAAAAGGAACTTGAAACAGTCGTCCATCAGGGATAATGCTCAATTGAATAATACGAGCTGGAATTTGGACGAAATTAGGTAGCACACATTCTCGCAGATAAGAGGATGTTTGTAAGAATAACTCCTCTTTTTGATAATTCATCGCATTGAGCAACCCAGTAATGTAGCGTTCAAAGTTATCGCCTTTAGGCAAGTCGTATATCTTAAATTGATTCTTATCTAAGTAGAATAGGTAGATACGGCGGCTTTTTTCTGCGACAAAATAATTGAGTATTGCACTATTTTTACCAATAACCTGTTTTATCTGTTTAATGGTGGGCAAGTTGGTATTATATTTCAGCTGGAAGTAGGCCGGATATTGACTTTCTAATTCCTCGACAAAAGAAGCATAGTGACGCGCCAAGGTAAACAACTCATCTCTGTAAATCTGCTCAATGGAGGGTTCGGGTTTGTTGGCTAATTTTTGCTCTAAAAAAGAAATATTTTCCTTGATTTGTTTTTCCTCCTCAATCACCTCGGGCGGTATGTTGGCAAAACTTTTAGCTTTGCTGTCGTTGATGGCCGAAAGCAGTAAAGCAGCTTTGCTTCTTTCTACAAAGTAAAATGCTTTTTCAGCATAGTATTTCCGTCGCAGTCCGCCATTGTGAAGCAATAAAGAAATTCTGACAGCATCTTCGTACAGTTCACCTGACAAAACCCCCAAAGACAATTTGTCTTGCACATTGGCACGTTGGATTCGTATCTGACTCACCAGCAAATCGGCAGTTTCTAAAGCGGTTAATGCGCCTCGCAGGTCAAGCGGACGCAGTGTTTTATTGAGGTGCTTGCTTTCAAATGCTTCCGCTTTCAGGATTAAACTTGACAACATTAAATCAGCACGGTATCCTACTTGAATGGGCGGGTTGCTAAATGGATTCATATCGCTGAAAAACGGCGAATTAGCTACCAAAGCGGTTTGAAAATGAGTCAATGCCTCGTCGAATGATTGGGCTTGCAAGGCTACATTGCCCAAAAGGTTATGAATATTAGCAATTTCCGGATGCCGATCGCCATACACCGCTTGATACATTGTCAGGGCGCGATTTAAGTATTCATTGGCACTCTCTTGGCTGTTTTTGTCCAAATACACTTTTCCCATACTGGCCAATACAAAGGCAGTATTGGGATGGTTGCCCGGGTACAAGGCTTGCCAAATCAGCAAAGCTTTTTCTAAATCGCGCAAAGCGGCATTGTAATTTTGCTTTTGTTGGTTGATAAGTGCAATATTATTATAGGCAATGGCGATAGAAGGGTTATTTTCATCGTTATACACTGTACGGTAAATAGCCAACGCATCTGTGTAGTATTGTAAGGCTTTATCAGGATCTTCGTTTGCATATACTAACCCAATGTTGTTGTAGGTATCGGCTAAATTGAGGCTATCAACCTTTAGTTTTTGCTGCAATGACAAGGCTTTGAGGTGTAGTTCCAAGGCTTCTCGGTTATTGCCCATAAACCAGTTGATGACCCCCAAATTTTTGTAGATAGAGGTTAGCAATAAATCTTCTTGAAGCCCTTTTTGTATTAAAAGTTGTAGTGCTGACTCACATTTTTCTTCCGCAGTTTCAATTTTTCCAGTGGCTAAGGCGAGGCTTCCCTCTAAATTGAGCAACAAGGCATTGCTTGCCAAATCAGGCATTAATTGAGACAGATCCGCATTGATTGTTTGCAGAAATTGCTCAGCTTCTTCATACTGCCCCGAAGTAATGAGTTGTTGCACTGCGTCTGCAAGCGAGTCAATAGCCAGCCTGTCTTCAATTTTTTTCTGAGATTCCTGGCCAATGGAAGAATGTAAAAAGATAAGATATAAGCAACCAGTCAACAAGAATACATTAACACGAAGGCTTCGATTGATGAAATAAGTCATAAAATAAAAATATGAACAATAGTTGGTAACGATAAAAGACAAGGCTATTCTGGAACAGAATTTACAACATAAGAAAATCACTCAATTAGGTTGTCTGTCAACACAAAACAGGGTATCAAGAGTCCTGAAAGTTTGGGGTGTAGAGTTAAAAGTTAAACTGATAGCCCACAGTGAGCAGTTGAATTCGTGCCAAGCCATCGGGTTGAATATCTCGATCTCTGTACAAACGTCTGGCAAAAGACAATTTAAAAGTAGAATGGGTGTTCAACCGATAGCCAAAGCCAATAAGCCAGTTGACTACCAATCCTTCACTACCGGCTGTATCAACCCTTTCACCAGTTTGAGGTGAGGTGATGACATCACGAGTAAAACGATAAATGGGTAAAAATCCCGTAAAAAAACTCCAATTGGCAAATTGGAAGCTTTTTTCTACACGCAGCATGAGATCTAAGCCTCTCATCAGATTGCGACTTACAGGATATTTGCGCACATCGTCGGCTTGTGGAGCCGCTTGCCATATACCCCAATTAAATTGGTTGTTGTTTTCGTTTAGTGCCTGCTGGTAGCCAAAAGCAAAATGCCAATTTTGGCTTACCCACGATATGCCTGCAATCAAATCATAAGTGCCTAAGCTGGGCTGGTAAAACATTGGCAAGCTCAGACCATTCTTGGTTACGTTGCCATCTCCTGTTGGAATTTTAGTACCCAAAGTAATGCTCAGTTGCTGTCGCTCATTGGCAAATAGCGTTCTTGTATAGCTCAAACTAACATCATTCAAGCCTTGCGCAGTGGCCAAAGGACCCATCGCAATTTGATAGGGCAGTTTGATTTGGAAGTTATTTTTTTCTCCAATGCTAAAATTAAAATCAACCAACGACAAGCTATAAGTTACGTCTAAACGATCATAGTAGGCCACAGATTGGCTTATTTCTAAAGAGCGTAGCCTTAGATTACTTTTTTTGCTAAGTACTT
>DMHB01000393.1 GCA_003449595.1 Microscillaceae bacterium
TTTATCTGAAGAGTAATTTTACCATAAATTCCCGATTATTGTTGTCGTAATTGCCTCATTGGCTCAATTAAAGAAGACTAAATGACTCGATTTTGTAGCCAAGAATAAACAAAAGCGCATTGGTCAGGTTAAGCCCCCCTAAATAAGAAAAGTAGCCCTGAAGAGGACTACTTTGGGTGTAGCATTCGCGAAAAATAAAAAAATCTATTTGATAGTAAACGGCTGTTCAACGTTGCGCTTGTCAATGCTGAAAACAGCTTTGTACTGACCAGCCTTCACATAGTTACCATTTTTATCTTTTAAGTCCCATACTTCTTGGACAAAGCCTTGGGCGGCGGATGGCTCCCAAGTGGCTATTGTTTCTTGATTGCTATTTTGAATGCTGATTTGCATTTTCTTAGGATTTGCCCCTAAAAAATAGTGCAATGTGGCTTTGGGTGCATCGGCAGGCAAATAGGCATAGCGAGGTTTACCCCAGTTGGCACTGTATCGGGGTGTTTTGACTTCGATAGCCCAGAAATCATTTTCAGCTTTCGCAGATAGGTTTTGAAAAGGCTTCACATCGGCAATCCAAATGCTGCGCCCGTGGGTACCCATTACCAAATCACCATCGCGGGGGTGAACCACCATATCATACACAGCTACATTGGGCAATTGTGCCAACAAATGCCAGTTGCTGCCTCCATCAAAGCTTACATAACAGCCTTGATCAGTGCCTACATACAGTACCGAAGCATTTTTTGGGTCTTGTACCAATACATTGACTGCCTCGTGGGGCAAATTGCCTTGCAACGAAGTCCACGTTTGTCCTAAATCATCGCTTCGAAACAAATAGGCTTGAATTTCATCGTTCCGGTAGCCATTGAGCGTAACAAACAAGGTGTTGGCTTGATGAGGTGAGAACGACACGCTGCTCACCCAACGGTTGGCAGGCAGGCCATTCGTTATTTTCTGCCAAGTATTCCCGCCATCAACAGTCAATTGCACGAAGCCGTCGTCGGTGCCAACCAAGAGTTTGTTGGCATCAACAGGCGACTCGGCAAAGCAAGTGATCGAAGAAAAGGGCACATTCCCTTGCGGGAGATTTTGGGTCAGATCGGGGCTGATGGTTTGCCAATTGTCGCCGCGTTGGGTGCTTTTGTGTACATACTGCGAACAAAAATAAACCGTTTGCGGGTCAAATTTGCTGAGCACTACAGGGGTTCGCCAGTTGAAACGCAAAGCCGCCTGCCCCAAATCGCGCACAGGGGTAATGTTGGTTTGTTTGCCTTGGGTTTTGTCGATGCGGAAATGGTTGCCAAACTGGAAGCCAGTATAAATGTATTGGTGGTTGGTCGTATCTACAACCACAAACATCCCGTCGCCCCCCATCAGTCGCTCCCAAGTTTCAATTTGGTCGGGCTCTGATTGTGAAGAGCCTTTATATACACCATTGTCTTGCAGGCCTCCATATACATTGTAAGGCTTTTGCATATCTACAAAAACCGTATAAAACTGCCCCACCGCTACTTGGTTGAGGTGTATAAAGTTTTCTCCTTTGTCGTAGCTCACATACAAACCGCCGTCGTTGCCCAACAACAAATGATTAGGATTTTGTGGATTGACCAACACCACGTGGTGGTCGGCGTGTACATCGTTCTGGTAGGTAGCAATCGAGGCAAAAGTTTTGCCACCATCTTCCGATTTTAACACCGGTACTCCCATAATATAAATACAATCGGGGTTGGTAGGGTCAACGCTTACTTGTCCGAAATAGTAGCCATAAGTAAAAAACACACCCTCCAAGGCATAGGTATTGGTTTTTTGCCAGTTTTGTCCAAAGTCGTCCGAACGATATACTTCTGCACCGGGTATTTGGGTGTCGAACAAATCGTTGTTGGCATTTTTGAAGTATTCCGACAAAGCTACCGGCGTATATTTGCCTGCGTTTATTTCTTGTTTGATTAACTGCGCCGTGTATTTTTTGGGAAACCGATTCTTCAACAGAAAAGTATCCAATTCGGCATTGTCTATGTTCATAAACTCCTCTACAGCCATAGTCTGCATCGCCTTTAAGCTCAGACCGGTGGTTTGGCTGTCGCCGCTTTTCTTTTCTTTTCGGGTTTCTTCTTGGTTATCGACCACCAAATACAAGGTGTTAGGCTGCGAGGCACAAATTCCCAAGCCAATGCGCCCTAAGTTAGCCTGCTCGGGCAGCCCATAGGTAACGAGTTGCCAAGTTTCGCCGCCATCTGCCGAATAGTACAATCCTGAACCTGCGCCATTTTCTTTAAAACTCCAAGCCTGCCGACCGCGCTCCCAAGCGGCTGCCCACAATTGTTGTGGATTCTGTGGGTTGACAATCAAGTCCACCACACCGGTACTGTCGTTGATATACAAAGTCTTGCGCCAGGTTTTGCCCCCATCAGTTGATTTGAAAACACCTCGGTCGCTGTTGTGCGAATAAAGTGCTCCCAGCGAAGCAACCCAAACCGTGTTGGCATCAGTAGGGTGGGTGGCGATGCGGCCAATGTGTTGGGTGTTTTCCAGCCCGCAATGCGTCCAGCTGTTTCCGCCATCGGTCGATTTATACACCCCAAAACCGGCATAACTGGAGCGGCTGCTATTGTTTTCACCCGTGCCTACCCAAACAAGTTGTGGGTTGGCTTCCGAAACAGCTATGTCGCCAATGGTGAGCCTGTCTTGGTGGTCGAAAACTGGTTGGAAACTAACCCCGTTGTTTTGGGTTTTGAATACCCCGCCCGACGCATAAGCCACATAGTAAGTAGCCCAATCGGGTGTGGTGGCAATGTCCACCACGCGACCACCCATTACACAAGGTCCCACACTGCGCACAGGGTATTGTTTGAGCCAAGTTTGATCATAGTGTTGTTTTTTGGCGGCGGCGGCCTGCTTCAGCACCTCAACTGAAGAGCTTTGTATTTGTGCTGCCAGTGGCAATGAAACAGCCCCATAACACATTAAAAAGAGTACAAAATAACGCATAGAATCGTGTTTAGAAATGTTGATATTTTCGTGGAATGGTTAAAAATAATAGGAGGCAAGCATACACTCACCAAAAACAGCATTTATTTTTGT
>DMHB01000219.1 GCA_003449595.1 Microscillaceae bacterium
CTGTACCATCCCTTTTTCGCAAGCATACATGGCAAACTCTCTAATATCATTGTAGTCTTGCCTACTTTTTGCAATTCTATTTCAAGATCACCACGAATTTTTCCGATGGGATCTTTACTGAAATCGTAACGAGCAGCATCATAAATATAGGCCTTTAGAACCAATAACTGTGGATTCATTTGTTTGTCTGTTAAAAAGTCAAAATAAGTGCCCGCACTTTCTTCCGACTTAAGACTTCCTGACAAATAGAAGCCATCTGACATTTGCATTCCAAACCACTCATCTTTATTGTATTGCCCCTTAAAATCATCGAAACTCATCATAATTTGGTTCACCGTGTTGCGCAACTGAGCTAAATTTGCATCTCCATTTTCTAAATTTTTTAGACTGGGGTCTGCATAAATTTTATCCATCAGCAGGATGCACTCAGCCACAGCGATTTTGGAACCTTTATAATTAGACATTCTTTCTCCAAAGGTGCCGGGGCCGGCTTGACTAAATACTTTGTTCGAGGTAATACAACATAGAAAAAATAGTGCGTAAGTAAACTTTTTCATCGTCAATCAATATTTAAAGTTGAAAAATACAAGATCGAATCGCCCTTCTTTTTTGAGGCAATGCTTTCGGATGATTTATGCAGACTGTTGTTGGTTGATATGTTGGGAAAGTAACGTATAAATACTGGTCAACTCAGGATGGTGATTTTGTAGCCAGTCCGCGTGATTTTGCAATACTTGCTGGTCATTGCGTTTGGCAGGGCCGGTTTGTACTTTAGCAGGATTTTCTGTTTGCAGTGCTTTCTGGACGGTTTCGGTAATAAGTGGTTTCAGTAGGTCGAAGGGAATATTTTCTGCGCTAACAATGTCGTGGGCAACAGCCCAAAGATGGTTGGTAAAGTTGCACGCAAATACAGCTGCAATATGTAAAACTTTGCGCTGTGCAGAATTGAGGGTAAATACGTTTTTACTCAAACTTTGCGCTACTTGTTTTAACATTTCGAGGGTATGCTCCTCCTGGGTTTCTAAGCAAAAAGCAGCTTGAGTCAGTTTTACCTCGTTGCGTTGTTTGCTGAAGGTTTGTAAAGGATAGAATACCCCTTTGGGGTTAGAAACAGCATTTAATACGGCAAGGGGCTGTGTGCCTGAAGTATGCACTACGACTGCTTCGGGGGGTAAAATTAACTGATTGGCTACTTGAGGGAGGGCATCGTCGGCAACCGCTATGATGAATAATTGTGCTTTGCTTTTGCTAAAGTTCAGATCGTCGGTGGCTTGTGTGCAAAGCAGTTGACGCGCTAATTTTTCGGCATTAGCCAATTGTCTGCTAAATACTTCTTGTATGGTGTAGCCTTGTTTTTCTAATTGCTGTGCCAAATGCCAAGCTACATTGCCGGAGCCAATAAAAGTAATTTTAAAATTTTTATCAGGCATAGTAGAGGGCAATTGCCAATAAAGGTTAAATCAAATCGCGTTTGTCTTTTATCATATCAAACAGCAGCTCTTTGGCACGATGTAATTGCGCTTTTACCGTTCCTAGTGGAATTTCTACTTCTTCAGCGATTTCTTCATAAGAAAGCTCGTTGAAGTAACGCAGGCGCACCAACCGCTGGTATTTGGCAGGCAGTCGGCTGACAATCAATTGCATCACTTCTTCTTTTTGGCTTTTGATGGCTTTTTCGTGTGGGTCGAGGTTATGATCTTTGATTTCTAAGCCGATTTCAACGCCACTATCGTCCTTGTAGGTAGAGTTGATGCTAAAAGTTTCTAATTTCTTCTTTCTGATAAAGTCAATACAGTTATTGGTAGCAATACGGAACAACCAAGTGCTAAAAGAATAGTCTTTTTTGAATTTATGAAGACCTCTGAATGCTTTGGCAAAGGCTTCAATGGTAAGGTCTTCGGCATCGTCCACATTTTTTACCATTTTGAGAATGGTATAATACACCGGCTTCCGATACCGTTCCATTAGCTCGGCATAAGCTTTTTGGTCGTTTTCAATAGCTAAATCGATGAGTTTGAAATCGTGTAAGGCCTTTTGGGAAAAAAAACGTTCTTCTTCCTCTTCTTCCTCCTCCTCTTCTTCTTTTTTAGGTAGAGGTTCTTCTAAGTTTTCAGGCTTTTCGTCTTCTAATGCCATTGGATATGTTGCTTTAAGCGAGCGATTATACCGATGATGGTTAAATAAAATGGGAACAGAATATCACCAATTACTAACCAAAGATAAGAAGTTTTCCTTGAAAAAAGATCTAAGCAATATGTGTAAATCCAAACCACTAAAATCGAGCGCAAAACCAAAGTTATGCCGATTGCAAGAGGGGCTGTAGCAAGAAGCAACCAGAGCCACCCTAAAATGGCAAAGGTATGCGAGCCATAGCAGCAAGCTAAAAGCAATTGGAACTTGATTTTGTAGTGCCTGCCAACTGATAGATGCCTAATTTTTTGCCTATACCAGTGCTGCCAGTTGTTGGGTAGTTGTGAGTAGGTTAAAGCAGTAGGGTGCATACAAACCTGAGTATTTTGGCTATTGGCCCAACTTCCAACCCATAGGTCATCATCGCCTCCTACTACGCTCAAGTGAGATACCGAAAACCCCCCTTTTTCAAGGAAAAAACTACGTCGGTAGGCCAAATTTCTGCCTATACCCATATAAGGCAATCCTGCTTTTGCAAAACTTAAATAGTATAGGGCGGTCATCAAGGTTTCAAAGCCCACTACTTTACTGAGCCAACTTGGGTTGTCTTCATATAATGAGACACCTAACACAAAGTTGGTTGATGGTTGAAAAGCGGCCTGCATTGTGCCAATCCATTGAGAGGAAGCAGGAACACAATCGGCATCTGTAAGTAAGAGATATTCGTATCGTGCTATCTGAATACCCTGCATCAAAGCATATTTTTTAGGCTGTATGCCGATTGGTATAGTTTCAATACAATGATAGCGAAGCCTTTTTTCTTGGGATGCCCAATACTGAGCTAAGGCCAAAGTGCTATCTGTGGATCGGTCGATGACTAAAATGACTTCAAAAACAGGATGTGCTTGTTCGAATAATGCGGGAAGTAGTTTTTGTAAAAAATGAGCCGCATTGTGTGCGCAAATAATGACACTAACAGGTTGTGGAGTAGGGGTGTTTTTGGGGTGTTGTGATTGACTTAGCGCCCAGTAACAAAAAAGTAGGAAAAATATTTGAAAAGATAAAGGGAGGATAAATAGCCAGTCTAACCAAAACACAAGGATAAAAATAGGGGGGTATATAAAAAAGATACCAGAGGGAAGAAAATCTACCCTCAGGATCTGTCAGCCAGCTATGGAAAGAAAACTAAAAATACGATGATTTTTAGATTTTTCTTACGCTACAAAGGTAGATATATTTTTAA
>DMHB01000216.1 GCA_003449595.1 Microscillaceae bacterium
AGGATGTGATGCGAACAGAAGTACCCGCTAACAACCAAGCCGAAACGGTAGAAAAATTTACCATCCAGTTACAAGAAGCGGCAGGCATTATTACAATGACCCTGCATTGGGATCAAACAGCCGTAAAAATACCTATTACGCAATAAAGTTTTTAGTATCTGATGACGGATTGCACATTGAATCCTTTCAAAAGATCGCGACCATTCAAAAAGCTCAGTTCAATCAGAAAAGAAACTTGTACGATCGTACCACCGGCCTTTTCGACCAAAGCGCAGGCGGCTTGAGCCGTACCCCCGGTAGCAATCACGTCGTCGTGTACCAGCACACGGTCGCCAGACAGAATGGCGTCTTGGTGAATTTCTATGGTGTCAGTACCATATTCGAGTGCATAAGTTTCACTAAAAACTTTTGAAGGAAGTTTTTTGGGTTTGCGTACCGGAACAAAACCGGCTTGCAGGCGCGATGCCAACATAGCCCCAAAGAAAAATCCACGTGATTCGATGCCTACTACTTTATCAATTTTTTCATGTTGGATTAGCTCAAACAACGCATCAGAGGCTTTTTGTAAGGCTTGGGGGTTTTTCAACAAAGTGGTGATGTCTTTGAAAACAATGCCGGGTTTAGGAAAATCGGCCACATCACGGATATAAGATTTTAATTCGTCGCTTAAAAGCATAAATTTAGGGATAGGTTCTAAGGGTGAACTCTCAAAAAGCGATTAAATTTGCAAATAAAAAGTAAAATAACAATGGCTAAGGAACTTGACGAAGATCTTATTCGCAACGAAAAAGTGATTTATAGAGCGGAACTGCACTGGGTTACTTTTTTTTCACCATCATTTTGGATGACTTGTGGGGTGTTGATGATACCTTTTGTTGATTATTTCAAGGTCATTTTTCCTGAAAAATGGGTATTTTACGGAGCCTATGGCTTGTTTGGTTATGGCGCTTTTCTATTCCTCTTTGAATATATACGGCATCGATCGAGCGTGTTTGTAGTAACCAACAACCGTGTTTTTGTAAAAATGGGTATTATTCAGCGCGATTCGTTGACCATCAACCTACACCACATAGAAACAGTAGATATTCAACAATCTATTTTAGGCCGGATGCTTAACTTTGGTACTATCAACATTACGGCATCAGGAGGTACAGGATTGAAAAAGCCGATTGATTACCTAAATAACCCAATGTTGTTTAGAAAATATATCCAAGCCTACATCCGGAAGCCTAATAAATAAAAAACGCTTTGCTTAGATTTCCCAAGCAAAGCGCTATAATCAAAACCGTTCCAAATTACTTCTTAGAAGATTTGGCGGCAGCCTTAGCAGCAGCTTCAGCAGCTTTGTTTTTGATGTCTTGAACTTCAGTACGGATGTTTTGAGCCAACACTTTGAGGTCTTGCATTCCTTTACGAACGCGTGTACCGGCGGCTTGATTATTCTTGTTATAGAATTTATCAAAATCGCCTTCTAAACCCAACACCAAGTTACGTAGTTCTTCGAATTTGTTTTTGCTTGACATAAAATATACAATTTATAGGTTTGAAAATGGAAAATGGTTTCTAATTAAGTACTATACCATATCGTGCACTGGCACAGCTTTGTTGTACTCGCCGCGTTTGAGCTTCGGCACAATTTGCTCATAAGCAGCCAAGGTTCTTTGCACATCTTCGAGGCTATGGGCCGCAGTCGGAATAAGCCTAAGCATAATCACCCCTTTGGGCACCACCGGATAAGCCACAATAGAGCAGAAAATACTGTAGTTTTCGCGCAAATCTGTTACTAAGTTGGTGGCTTCATTTGCATCGCCTTCCAAGTAAACAGGTGTAACAGGCGAGGACGTATTGCCGATATTGAACCCACGCTCTTTCAATCCAGTTTGCAGATGGCTGACAATTTGCCACAATTTTTCACGCAAATCGGGCTGAGAGCGCAACAATTCTAAGCGTTTCAGAGCACCTACCACCAAAGGCATTGGAAGTGCTTTGGCAAAAATTTGCGAACGCATATTGTACCGAAGATAATCACAAACATATTTATCTCCGGCCACAAAAGCCCCAATACTGGCCATTGATTTAGCAAAAGTAGAAAAATACAAATCGATGCCGTCTTGTACTCCTTGGGCTTCGCCTGCTCCGGCACCTGTAGCACCCATTGTGCCGAAACCGTGCGCATCGTCTATCAACAGTCTGAAGTCATATTTTTGCTTCAAGGCTACGATTTCTTTCAGAATTCCGCTTGAACCCGACATTCCGAAAACGCCTTCAGTAATTACTAAAATGCCTCCGCCGGTTTCTTTGGTAAGCTTGGTAGCGCGCTCCAATTGTTTTTCGCAACTTGCAGCATCGTTGTGGTTAAATACGAAGCGCTTGCCTAAGTGCATCCGTAAGCCATCGATGATACACGCGTGCGACTGCGCATCATAGACTACCACATCTTTGCGATCTAAGAGTGCGTCGATTACTGATAAAATGCCTTGGTAGCCATAGTTAAGCAACACAGCATCTTGTTTTTGCTCGAAGGCAGCCAATTCTCTTTCTAATTGTTCGTGATAATTGGAATTTCCCGACATCATCCGAGCACCCATAGGATAAGCAAGCCCCCATTGCGCCGAGGCTTCGGCATCTGCCTTCCGTACCTCGGGGTGGTTGGCCAACCCTAAGTAATTGTTCAAACTCCACACCAGTACGTCTTTGCCACGAAAGCGCATGTGTGGACCAATCTCCCCTTCTAATTTAGGAAAAGTATAATATCCGTGGGCAACTTGCATATATTGCCCAAGTGGACCCATATTTTTTTCAATTTTTCCGAAAATGTCTGCCACAGTAAAAAAATTAAGGTAATGTTGAAATTTGAATTCCTGGGCAAATTTACCCTTCAAAAAACTACTTTACAAGCAAAGAAACGAAAATCAGTTTTTTTTGGTATGTTTTTTAGCAAAAAAAAGCACTTTTTAGCCTTTTTTTACAATTTGACAGGCTACAAGCCCAAACTTTTCTAAATTGCAGCGCTTTTTTTACTTTTTAAAATCTATGAAAATTAGAAAAATTTTGGTTGCCAACCGGGGGGAAATCGCCTTACGGGTGATGCGAACTGCCAAAGAAATGGGTATTGCCACGGTGGCCGTTTTTAGCGAAGCCGATCGCCAAGCCCTTCACGTGCGCTATGCCGACGAAGCAGTATGTATCGGCGCAGCACCTTCGGCTGAATCTTACCTGCGTGGGGATAAAATCATAGAAGTTGCTAAACAATTGGGGGTCGATGCCATTCATCCGGGGTATGGCTTCTTGTCGGAAAACGCCAAATTTGCCCAACAAGTAGGTGATGCAGGTCTTATCTTCATTGGACCGTCGCCTGCCTCTATTGCTACGATGGGAAGTAAATTATCGGCCAAACAAGCCGCCGCCGCCTTTAATATCCCAATGGTGCCCGGGGTAGCGCACGCCATTACAGATGTGCCTTTGGCCAAACAAGAGGCTCAAAAAATTGGCTACCCTATTTTGATCAAAGCCAGCGCCGGTGGCGGAGGCAAAGGGATGCGGATTGTGCGCCAAGAAGCAGATTTTGAAGAGGAAATGAATCGAGCCATCAGCGAGGCTCAATCGGCATTTGGAGATGGTGCTGTTTTTATAGAAAAATTTATTACTTCGCCTAAGCACATAGAAATTCAAGTATTGGGCGACCAACACGGGAACGTAGTTTACTTTTTTGAGCGAGAGTGTTCGATTCAGCGGCGCTATCAGAAGGTAATCGAAGAAGCTCCCTCGCCAGTGCTTACCCCGGAGATACGTCGCGCTATGGGCGAAGCTGCTATAGGAGTGGCCAAATCGTGCAATTATTATGGC
>DMHB01000157.1 GCA_003449595.1 Microscillaceae bacterium
AAGCTGCGCTAATTATTGTAGTACAGCAAAAACTCAATATTTTTGCAAAATTATATTTATGAATTGTAGAATATGTGAGCACCCAACTACCTTCATTTCAGAAGGTAAAATGCTCAACAAGTACGATATAAGTTATTTTCATTGCCCAAATTGTGATGCCTTGCAAACTGAAAAACCTTTCTGGCTTCAGGAAGCTTACAAAGACACCATCAATTTATGCGATGTGGGTTTGGTAAAGCGCAACTTGAGAGCTGCCAAAATTGTATCCAGTATTTTATATTTCTTCTTCGATAGCAAAGCCAACTATCTTGACTATGCCGGTGGGTACGGTCTCCTAACCCGACTAATGAGAGACAATGGGTTCAATTTTTTCTGGGCAGACCCTTACACACCCAATTTAATGTCGCGTGGGTTTGAAGGCGATGTGGCTGAAAAAAAATACAAGGCAATCACCATCCTTGAAACTTTTGAACACTTTACCTACCCTCTTGAAGATATCAGAAAAATGTTGGAATTGACCGACAATATCATTGCCACAACTGATATGTATCCAAAGCCCATTCCTAATCTTGATAAATGGGATTATTACGGGCTAAAACACGGCCAACACGTTATTTTCTACTCTCATAAGACCTTTCGTTATATTGCTAATACGCTCAACTTACATTATTACAATATTGATAATTATCATATCTTAACCAAAAAGCCTTTAAATATATTTATATCGCTCATACCTAAATCAAAATTAGACAAAATATTACTGTTTGCTCTTTCTATTGTGCCGTATCTTTTGATGAAAAGCAAACTGTATGACGATTTTGATCAATTGAAAGATCAATAAATTCAAACTTCACTTCGCTTGGGTTAAACCCGACAATACCACTCAATTTACTTCATCACATCATAGAAAACTGTGAGCATTACCGCAAGGGGCACTTCTTTATCTGCTTCCAACACAGTACGACCTGAATATTCATCTCCTTGTTTCAGTTTTTTCCCGTCAAAATAGAATACATCCTCGCTGGTGCCTTTCTTGTAGATGCGCTTGCCTTTATAATCTAAGGTCAACAACCAGTTGCTATCCGTGTAGGTGCCATCCTTGTAGATTTTGTCTTTTTGAATGCTAATGGTTGGATTGCAGCTAAAATTGAATCCTGCGTAAGTTTCGGTAGCCGTACACATATAGCGCTTCGCGCCAGCAGCGTCGGGACTTGAACCTGCATACAGCACTTCTCCGTCGTAGCGATAAATGGGGCTACTTTTCCCACTTTGATAAATGAGCGTTTGGGCATTGACCCACGAAAAACAAAACAATGTGGCAAGAGTGAAAATAATTCTTTTCATACATATCAGACTAATAAAATTAAAAATAGTTTTTTTTTATTATCTTACTCTATGAGGAGATAAGACCAAGGTTTCTCCGTTTTTCAACTGGCTTGACAATTGAAGTTTAACTGCCGTATGTTCTTCAGACTCCGTTTGTTTTAGTCTCAAAATAATATTGGTATCTAACAAAATCATGCATCATATAAGTTTTCTCTGCGAAGCGACTCAAGCGAAATGACAGGCTTGTGTTTAATTGTTCCGGAAGATTTTTCAAGTAGGCGTAGTTTTTCTTGAATTGTCAGCTCGTGTACTTGCTCTTCCTCTTCGGAACTTACTTGGACACCTAATTTTTTGACAAATTCAAGGATTTGCTGATATTCTTCTGCGTTTTCTATTTTCAAGGTGATTATTTTCATCGCTAAAATCATTATTTGAATTAAAAATAAGAAAAAATATACAAGCGTTATTACTACAATTTATCGCGTAAATCATTTCGTGTAAAAACCCCTTACCCTCTTATTGGTTAAAGGGTTTTCGATGCCTAAACTGAGTTGAAGTTGCCCCCTCAAAAACTCAGCGCCAGCCCTACCGAAGCAAAAAACATATCGGTGCGCGAGCGCTTGATATATTGGTCAAGTTCCAAACTGGTATTGATATTGGTACCAGACTGAGTAAACTGCGGTGGGGGTGCTTGTTGCACAGCATCTCTGTCCAAATAATTGGCCTCGCTGCCCAATAAATACACTACACGGGTATCGATTTTGAAGTTGCCTACATTGAAAATGAAGCCACCACCGCCGCCATAGCTAAATATAAAATCCGATAAATTGGTGCGCGAACCCAGCGTCTGGTTGTTGACCGTATAAGTCGTGCTGTTTACATTGACGGTGCGTTGGGGGGTGTCGTCTTTCACTGTGGTGCGGGTGTAGATGTACCGAAAGCCCACCAATCCATCGAGGTAAATGGTTACTGCCGATGTAGGTATGGCCACGCGCAACACGCCGTGCATATTGATCAAATTATTGGTGGTTTCAACCCGGTATCGGAGCGGGATATTTGTACCCAAAAAGGTGATATTTTGTGAAAAACGATTGTTTGTGCTGCCATACATCATATAGCCCCCATCAATCCCCACAAAAATAGGCACCATCGGCCCCAAAGCCTTCAGGGCATATACATTGACACCAATGCCAACAGCATTGGTATTTTTGGCAAAATCGCCTGCCGGAATACCTACCTGCAAGCCTGCACCGGCAAGCCATTGCGCTTGTAAAGGGGGAGCATACAAGGCAAGGCAAATGAGTAAAAAGAGATAATTTTTTTTCATTTTTTGTCCTTTTGATTAGTAAAACTGCTATTTAATCAACGTATCAACGCGCAGTTTATTCCTTTGCAAACCATTGTTTGACCTCATTTTTTACAACCTTACCCATAGCATTTTTAGGTAATTCGGCAACCACGATAACCTGCTTCGGGATTTTATAGCTTGCCAAATAGGCTTTGCCCCAATGCAGCAGATCTGGGGCAGCGGAACTGGCGGCAGCTTGCATCACCACAGCCATGGCCACTACTTCGCCCCAGCGCTCGTCGGGCAGCCCCACTACCGCACAAGCTGCTACTTCGGGATGTTGCAAAAACACGCCTTCGATTTCTAAAGCCGAAAGTTTGTACCCCCCCGATTTGATGATGTCGGTCGAGTTACGCCCCAAAATTTTGTAATATCCTTCCTCGTCTTGCTCGGCGATGTCGCCGGTTTTGAACCACCCCTCTGCCGAAAAGCTGGCTTTTGTGATGTCGGGCTTTCGCCAATATTCCAAGAACATACAGGGGCTTTTTACCTGAATTTCGCCAGCCTCGTGCGCTTGGGCGATGACCTGCCCTGCTTCATCTACCAGCCGAATGGATACGCCCGGCAAGGGTTTGCCTACCGATCCGGCTTTGCGAAAGCCTTCCATCGGATTGCTGATAGCCATACCGATTTCGGTCATTCCGTAGCGCTCCAAAAGAAAATGGCCACTTATTTCTTGCCAAGCATTCAGCAAAGTAACCGGCAGCGCCGCCGAGCCGGAGACCATCAGCCGCATCGCTTGACAAGCCTGCGTATAACCGGCTTGCTGCGCTGGCGAGGCCGCTCGGTAGGCTTCTACCAACAAACTATAAATGGTAGGAACAGCCATAAATACCGTAAAATCGCTTTGCGCGAATATTTCCCAGACCTTGCCAGCATCAAACTTGGGCAAAATCACCACCGTAGCACCCGCCCATAGTCCACAACCTAAGATATTGACCAACCCGTGGATGTGGTGCAAGGGCAGTGTAAGCAGGGTTTTGTCGGTAGCCTGCCATTGCCAAGCCGTAACCAAGGTTTGTATTTGAGCTGCCAAACTGCCGTGTGTATGCACCGCGCCTTTGGGTTTGCCGGTGGTGCCACTGGTATAAATCATCAGGGCACGCGCAGCAGGTTGTATGGCTGGCCATTCGGTTGGGGCGGGTTGGGTAGCCACAACGGTTTCTACTTCCCAAAAGCCAATCCCCATAGCCACACACAGAGGCCGTAGCATAGGCGCTAATACGGCAGGACAAACCAAGGCAGTGGCTTCCGAGTCGGTTATCAGGTAACTGAGTTCTTCTGCTGTAGCGCCCAAGCTAAAAGGCACAGCCACGCCCCCACCCTGCCAAACGCCCCAGAGTGTAGCCACATATTGCCAGTCGGGCCACGCAGGCATCAGGATACGTGCCCCCACGTCGGAAGACAAAGCATCGCGCAAAGCATCGGCCACACACTGGGCAGCCTTGCGCAAATAACCATAGCTAAAAGCCCCGCTGTCGGTTTGTAGCGCTACTCGGTCGGCAGGCCACTGGGCGATTGCCTCCAAAAATAACGGCCTCATTGGTCTTGCAAGCGTTGTAAATAGAGCTGAATGGTGTTTTCCAAACCCAAGTAAATGGCATCACAAATGAGGGCGTGCCCGATAGAGACTTCCAATAGCTGAGGAATTTGTGCTTTAAAAAACTGCAAATTATGCAGGTCAAGGTCGTGGCCGGCATTGATGCCCAAACCTAACTGATTAGCCAAAATAGCGCATTCGCGGTAGTCTTGAATAGCCTTTTCAGGATTTTGATGATACAAATAAGCAAAAGGGCCGGTGTAAAACTCGATGCGGTCGGTACCGGTTTTGGCAGCAGGCTCTATCAAGGGGGGTTCCGGGTTGATAAAAATCGAAATAGCCGT
>DMHB01000421.1 GCA_003449595.1 Microscillaceae bacterium
TTAAGGTCTGTTTCTATATTGATAAATAAAAAACGACTATCCTAAGTTTACCACTGCTGTTTAAAGTTGCAAATAAAATAAGGTGCTTTTTTAAGGTGCAAACTCAGGACGGCTGTGTGGACAAAGCAAAGCAGGAGGCTGTGGCAGGACAAGACAGTGTTTAGAAAGAGTAAATCGTTTGTCCTATCTCCTCAATCATTTTTCCGATAAGTAGGCAGTCTTATGCAAGGGTCTTTAAGTGTGTTTTCTCCCAGTAACCACACCTGTCACTTGTTACAGTAGCCTCTTCTGTGTAGGTAAATCGGTAAAAATCTTTTTGCCTGCCTTGCCATTCAGTAGCCAGCGATTGCAGCGCCCGGCTGACCACAGCCAATTCCTCCCAAGCATCGGGTATCATTACTTCATACCATTGGTAGCTCACCGAAGTATCCCTATGTCCAATTACCAGCCGGAACAAGTGCCCGTCGCGTCCGGCTTGACCAAAATCGAACTGCGGAGCAAGTGCCAAAGATTGCCAAAGGGAGCGCAGTCTTTCAACAGAGGCAATGCTCAATGAACCACTTTCCTCGCAGAGTGTATAAGTAGGTTGGTTTTTAAGCCAGGTCGTCTTATGGCCTATGGCTTCTTGTTGGTTCCAAGTGATTTGAAACAAGTAGGCATCAGTGAAAGGACAGTCTGCATAAAATTCTACAAAATAAGCTTGATATGTCAACGGGTGGACTTGGTTGAACAATTCGAAAGCATCTAATGGGGGAGGTTGATACATCGTCGGCAGAGGTCAGAAAAAGGATTCATCAAAGTGAAATTACACAAAAGAGTCGTTTCTGCTAAGATACGAAAACGACTCTTTCAAGTGGCAAAGTACGCGGGAATTTAGTCGAGCTTAAACTTATAGCCCACTCCTTTGATGGTTTGAATATATCCTTCGCCTATTTTTTCGCGCACCTTGCGGATGTGTACATCTACAGTACGCGAGAGGACATAAATATCGCCCCAAATATGTTGCAGCAAATCTTCGCGGGTCAGCACCTTATCGGGATTGGTAGCCAGGTAATACAGCAACTCAAATTCTTTTTTCGGAAGATTGATAGGATTTTCTCCTTTGAAGACCGAGTAGCTATTTTTATCGATTACCAAATCGCCTGCCTCGATGCGTGTGTCTTGCTTGTTTCGTTTTTGCTCGCGTCTGAAAAACGCCTCTACACGGCTAAGCAAGGCTCGGGGCTTGATGGGCTTGGTGATATAGTCATCGGCACCCACGCTGAAGGCCGCTACTTCCGAATATTCTTCTACCCGGGCAGTCAAGAAAATAATGTAAGTATTGGCAATTTCAGGCATTTCGCGCAAGCGTTGGCTGGCTTCTACGCCATCCATTTTGGGCATCATAATATCCATCAGGATTAGCTCGGGTACATAAGTTTTGGCTATTTGGATAGCTTCCAGCCCGTTGGTAGCGGTACGTACTTCATAGCCCTCTTTTTCGAAGTTATATTTTAGCATTTCCAGTACGTCTTGTTCGTCATCGACCACCAAGATTTTATGCGATTTGCGTGTTTGCATAGCCCTTACATTGGGTTTATAAACTCTATTCTAAATATTTAGCAACTACTTTGGTTAGCTCTTTCCCACGTAGGTCTTGCGCCAGCAAATTGCCGTCGCTGTCAATCAAAAAGTTAACTGGAATGCCATCTACCCCATATTCAATAGCAGCGGCGCAATCCCAAAATTTTAGATCTGATACATGGTAAGGCCAAACCAATCCGTCTTTTTCAATGGCTTTTAGCCAAGCGTCTTGTTTGGCATCCAACGAAACACTATACACAGAAAAACCTTTGTCTTTATAGGTTTGATAAACTTTTACCACATTGGGGTTTTCGGCGCGGCAAGGACCGCACCAAGAAGCCCAGAAATCAATCAACAAAAGTTTATGATTTTTCATCACTGTGTAAAGCTCCATCGATTGCTGACCATTGACATCGGGCAGGTTGATATTGGGCACCTTGTCGCCGGGGCGTTTTTTGAAAACTTTGGTGAAAGCTGCTTTGGTTTCGGAGGGTGTTTCGGCAGTTCCTGAGGGTTGGAACGACCTAAAAGTAGCAGCGCCAATGACCAGCAAAGTGAGTAGGGAAAGGGTGTTTCGTAACATAAAATGAGTGTTTTGATTTATACTACCCAAGACAAAATTAGGGCAAAATTAGTTTAGCTTTACGCGAAGTTTATAAAATTCACACAAATTTAGCATTGGACTGTATGACTTTAGCCGAAGCACAGCAAATCGTAGATCAATGGATCAAAACTACCGGTGTTCGTTACTATAGCGAGCTGACCAATATGGCTATTCTCACCGAAGAAGTAGGAGAAGTAGCACGCCTAATGGCGCGTATCTATGGGGAGCAATCCTTTAAAGAAAGTGACAAAGAGCACGACTTAGCCGATGAAATGGCCGATGTACTCTTTGTCCTGATTTGCTTGGCCAATCAAACCGGCATCGATCTGACTGCGGCACTTGCCAAAAATTTAGCTAAAAAAACGGAACGCGATGCTGAAAGGCATCGACAAAATCCTAAGCTCAAGTAGGGGAGGAGTAGAAGACTATCGCTTGCCCAAAAGCGGAAAGCGCATTTTGTAGTCTATGTCCACTTGCCCGCGGCTAATGTCTAAGAGTTTGTTTTTCAGTAGTCGTTTTTTGAAAGCCGACAAATGGTCTAAAAACAAAGTGCCTTCAATATGGTCATATTCGTGTTGAATGACGCGCGCCGCCATTCCGTCATATGTTTCTTCATATTCGTTCCAATCGGCATCAAAATAATGAATACGCAATTTGGCTTGGCGCGATACATCTTCCCTTATATTGGGAATGCTCAGGCAGCCTTCCTGAAAAGCCCACTTTTCGCCGGTTTCTTCTATAATGGTCGGATTAACAAATACTTTTTTGAAGCCTAAGAGGTTTTTTTCGTCCATAGGTTCGGCATCAACTACAAATAGCCTCAAGCTCAGGCCAATTTGCGGAGCAGCCAAGCCAACGCCGTGTGCGGCATACATCGTTTCAAACATATCTTCAACCAATTGAGCGAGGTTGAGGCTTGTGTCGTTTTTGTCAATTTCTTTGGCGCGCTGCTTCAGCACGGGGTCGCCATAGGCCACAATAGGATAAATCATAAAGCTACTATCACTTAAAAATCTTAGGAGGATTGGGTTTCTAAATAGGACTGCAAAATAATAACTGCACTTACTTTATCAATGTTTGCCTTGTTTTGGCGGTCTTTCTTTTTGCTGCCAGCGCTAATCATCGCCGCTAAGGCTGATTTAGAAGTAAAGCGCTCATCTTGTAAGCTAAGCGGAATATCAGGAAATGTTTGTTGTAGTTGGTTGCCAACCCGTCGAATGGTTTGGGTTGTTTCTGTGTCTTGGCCTTGCAAATCGATGGGCAGACCCAATACAAACAGCTCTACAGGTTCTTGGGCGATATATTGTTGTAAATAAGTAAACAAAGTGTGAGTTGGCACTGTCTCCAAAGCCGTAGCGATGATCTGAAGGGGATCGGTAACAGCCAACCCTGTTCTTTTGGTTCCATAGTCAATGGCTACAATGCGCCCCATCGATTATATTAGTTGAGTTTCACTTTGGGGTGGAGCATCGCTTTGACCAGCTTTTCTAATCGGATGGCTTTAGGCAGTAATACACAATCTTCAATACGGGCGTGGAGTTTCAAATCTCTTTCAAAACTTTTAAACTCTTCGTACAACACCACCAAGTGAAGGGTTGCTTTGGCATCCAAGGTGTAATCGTTGGTTATTTCACGGATACCACGCATTTCATCGTCGTGGATATGATGCTCTAAAGCAAAGAAGTGCACCGGATTTTTTTCCATGGCCTGGTACAATTCCCCTTGCTTAAACTTGCCGTGCGAGGCTTGGTGTAGCAATAAAATATATTTGAAAAAGGTGTCTTCTTCTTCGTGGATATGCTCAATGAATTCGTCTATAAACAAAGGAAAAAATGTTTGCAAATCACGAATGATGGCAGCATTGCCAATGGTTTCGACGGTTAAATTTTCAACCAAAGAAGCCATATAAGGCAGCTTATGATTAAGAAAAACATGGTGGGCGTGTTGTAGATAGCGCACTACAAGGTCGATGGGATAACGCACCA
>DMHB01000375.1 GCA_003449595.1 Microscillaceae bacterium
CGAGGGACACGAAGTGATAGCCATCGCCCCCGAAGACAACTACTCTCAGTTTTTAGAAGAAGATCTGAACTGCAAGTTTTACCCTATATTTTTGGCCAAAAAAAGTACCAATCCCTTCAAGGATTTATATCTTTTTTGGCAATTATTGAAACTATATGCCCGCCTGAAACCTGATATAGTACTCCAATTTACCATCAAACCCAATATTTATGGTGCTTTGGCTGCCTCGTTAGTAGGTATTCCCACCATCAACAATGTATGCGGTTTAGGCACAATGTTTTTACGCAAAGGAATCCCTTCGCGCATTGCCCGTTGGCTATACCGTATTTCTTTCAAATTTCCATACCGTGTTTTGTTTCAAAATCAAGACGATTTAGACCTATTTGTACAAGAAGGTTTGGTGAAGGCCAAAATTACTGAGTTAGTACCGGGTTCGGGAGTGCCCTTGTCTAAGTTCAAGCCTCAAAAAAAACAGCAGAACGAAGCTTTCACTTTTTTGATGATAGCCCGCCTGATTTACGACAAGGGGGTGGTTGAATTTGCCGAAGCCATCAAAATATTGAGGGAAAAAGGCTACAAAGCCAAATTCCTGCTGCTGGGGCAGCACGACCAGCAAGACAAAGACAGTATTCCGGCCTCAATGCTACAAACTTGGTTAGATGAGGGATTGCTTCAATATTTGGGCACTTCTGATCAAGTTGCCAAACACATCGCCCAAGCCGATTGCGTAGTGCTTCCTTCCTACCGCGAAGGCACCCCCCGCTCGCTGCTCGAAGCCGGTAGCATGGCCAAACCGCTGATTGCTACCGATGTGGCCGGCTGTCGCCAAACCATCGACCACGGCATCAACGGATATTTATGTCAATTGAAAGATGCTGAAGATTTAGCCAAGCAAATGGAAAAGATGTTGTTGCTTACCGCTGACCAAATTCATACTATGGGGCAAAAAAGCCGTGAAAAAATGGAGCGGGAATTTGACGAACAAATTGTCATTAAAAGGTACTTGGTGCTGCTCAACAAGTTCGACAAACGTGTGGCCTAAAGCGACCAGCAGCCTTCCATCACTCAAAAAATTTAAAAACTTCTATTTCTCCTTTAAAAAAGTAAATCCAAAATTTTGTTTTTGTGATTTTGCTTTATATTTGTAGCCGTTTGAAATTCTTCCTAACATTTTTAATGCCCAATGGCTACAGAAGCATCTACGCAAACCCAAAAGCATCCCAAAGGACTCTACCTACTTTTCTTTGCAGAAATGTGGGAGAGATTCAGTTATTACGGAATGCGGGGGATACTCACCCTTTATTTATCTGCTCAAGTAATCGAGGGTGGACTGGGTTTTTCTAAAGATAATGCCACACTTATTTATGGCTGGTTTACCGGATTGGTATATTTTACGCCCATTATTGGGGGTTACTTAGCCGACAAATACATAGGCCAACGCCGCGCCATCCTTATTGGTGGCGTACTGATGATGCTGGGGCAGTTTAGCTTGTTTGCAACCCCCAATTTTGGTGTAAATGCTACTTGGCTGGGGCTTTTGCTCATTATCATAGGAAATGGCTTTTTTAAGCCCAATATTTCTACCATTGTAGGCCAACTGTACGAACAAGGCGACCCACGCCGCGACAGCGCTTTCACTATTTTTTATATGGGTATCAATGTAGGGGCATTCTTCGCTCCCTTGGTTTGCGGATACTTGGCCGAAGACTATTTTGCCACCAAAGGTGCTGACGGCAAAATTTTAAAATATGCTTTTGAATATGGCTTTTTGGCCGCCGGTATCGGTATGCTTACCGGACAAATTATTTTCAATGCCTTGGCTCAAAAATATTTAGGTGATGTCGGCTTATATCCGGCTAAGCCTGAGAAAATTGATGGTACAGACCAAAATGCGCCTCTTACCAAAGAGGAAATTGATAGAACTTCTGTGATTTTTGTAATTACTATTTTTGTAACTTTCTTTTGGGCAGGTTTTGAACAAGCCGGTGGCTCACTCAACCTTTACACCCGCGACTATATCAACCGTGAAGTATTTGGTTTTCTTATCCCTACTGCTTGGTTTCAGTCTGTTAACCCTCTGTTTATCGTACTTTTTGCTCCAGTCATCTCAGCCTTGTGGCTCTCTTTAGGTAAGAAAGGCAAAGATTTGAGCATTCCGGTAAAGATGTCGCTGGGAATGATTTTATTAGGTGTGGGCTTCTTGTTTATGCTGGGCGCAGTAGCCGAACGAGGTGGCGATGTAAAAGACATTGGCATCAAAGCAAGTTTGTTTTGGCTCATAGGTACTTATCTTTTCCATACCTTGGGCGAGTTATGTCTTTCGCCGGTTGGCTTGTCGATGATTACACGCTTAGCACCGGTTACTTATGCTTCGATGCTGATGGGGGTCTGGTTTTTGTCGCCTTTTGTAGCACAAATAGCAGGCGGATATATTGGAGCCTATGTCGAAAAATTGGGAGCACTCACCATTTTTGCTTCAATTGCTGCTTTTGTAATTTTAGCAGGGTTAGTGCTGCTGGCCATCTCTCGCAAGCTGATAACGATGATGCACGGGCGAGGTGATTAGGTTTTTCAAATGAACTGAAAGATGAAAGCGGGACAATGTTTGAACACTGTCCCGCTTTTTTTGATCACCTTAGCGGATGGGTTTACTCGCTAATGCGGATGACCAATTTTCCAAACTGTTGCCCTGCGTGCATTTCATCAAAAGCCGTGATACCCTCAGCCAAAGGCCTAACTGAGCTTACCAAAGGAACGATTTGATGCGTCGTCATCAGTTGCAACATGTCGGCAAACTCTTGGTCGTTGCCCATCGTGCTACCGGTAATGGTGGCCTGCGAAAAAAACAGCCTGGGCAAATTGATCGGGCTTGGTTTGCCGGCTGTTGTGCCATATACCACCATCGTTCCTGCCGGGCCAATCATCTTGGCCAAAGCCTCGAAACCTTCCCCACCCGCACTATCGACAATGGTATGAAAACCAAAGGGTTCTTTTTTCTGAAGTTCTTTGTCCCAGCCTTGATTTTTATAATTTACCCCAAAAGTAGCACCCATTTCCATCATTTTTTGGAGTTTTTGTTCGCTACCCGAGGTTACATATACTTTCGCCCCGACGGCTTGGGCAAATTGGAAGGCAAAAATAGCAACGCCGCCGCCAATACCGGTAACCAAAACCGACTTACCAGCCGCCACCTTGCCCTTGGCAAATACAGCCCTGTAGGCGGTCAATCCGGCCAACGGAACCGCCGCGGCTTGTTCTACGGTCAGGTATGCCGGTTTTTCGTATAGCCGATCTACGCCAATGGCCAAATATTCGGCCAACGTGCCATCGGTGGGCATCCCTAAAATGGAATAGTTAAACGATTGAAAATCAGGATTTTCTCCCCAATTTACATTGGGATTCATCACGACGGTTTTTCCGACCCAATGTTGGTGGGCGGCCTCGGCTACTTCTACTACTACCCCACAACCATCAGAGCCTAAAATAGAAGGATAACGCAGTCCCGGATACATTCCCATTCTACACCATTGGTCGCGGTGGTTGAGCGCCGCAGCCTGCATTTTTACCAATGCTTGCCCGGGTTGAAGCGTTGGCAAAGGTCTTTCGACAAGTTTGAGGCGCTCTTGGGCATCCTCTTGTAACACCAACGCACGCATAGTTGCTGTCATAAAATTGTGTTCTTGTTGTTAAAAATGATAAGAATTATTCTGAAAAAGCGTAAAAATAGGGAAAAGATGTGTAATCTTAACCCTGCCCGATTTGATTGAAAAAACCTACTTCTTAATCAAACAAAAGCGTTCAAAATAGGTTTACTTTGAAATTTTTGGTTTCACACACACCTTGTTTTGAATATGAAAAGACGCTTGAAATTCAGCTTCCTTGCTTTGATTGCCTTATTTTTTGCTCATACTACCTCTGCGCAAAACGACCCCTATGCCATTGTGGGTGTCTGGATGCCCAGCGAAGGCACTGCCTATGTAAAAATTTTTAAAGAAAAAGGCAAAGAAAAATTTCACGGTCGAATCGTTTGGCTTAAAGAACCTTTAGACAAAAACGGAAATCCCAGAAAAGATTCTTATGGCTATGAAATTTTGAATATGGTCAACTTACGTGATTTTGAATACAAAGATGGCAAATGGACCAATGGCACTATATACGACCCTAAATCGGGCTACACCTATTATTGCACCATCGAAATGCTGAGCAACGATAAACTCGAAGTACGCGGCTCTATCGATAGTTATGGCGTTGTAGGCCGTACAGACACTTGGGTGAGAATGAAAAACGAATAACACCACCAATCCAACGATATTTGGCAAGCCTTTTTAACTTTGTTGAAAAGGCTTGTTTGTTCAAAAAGTTATGCAGCAATTTTGGGATTATATCATTGTAGGACAAGGCATTGCAGGCACAGTATTGGCACATACTTTCCGCCAAGCAGGATTAAAAGTAATGGTGATCGATGAAGCACAACCCTGCAATTGTTCTTTGGCAGCCGTCGGCCTTTGCAATCCCATTACCGGCAGGCGCCACGCGCTGACTTGGAAAGCCGAAGAACTTTTTCCTGCCGCCAAGTTTTTTTATCAAAATTTAGAAAAAACCTTGGGAATCAAATTTTTTAAGGAAACCACCCTTTTCCGTCCTTTTCACAGCATACAGGCGCAAAATGAATTTATGACCCAAGCTTCCCGCAAGGGAACAGATGAATGGATTGATTACCAAGCCGATACTGCCACCAGCCAAGGTATCAAGCCCAACTTTTCGGGTTGGACAGTTCGCCCTGTTTTCCAATTAGACAGCGAAATTTTACTACATAGTTATCGGGCGCATTTAACAAATGAAGGGTGTTTTAGGGCTGAAAAATTGGATATCGATGCTTTGGAAGTGCGCCAAGACGGCGTGATGTATAAGGAGTTATCAGCAAAAAAAATGATTTTCTGTGAAGGATTCAAAGCTACCCAAAACCCTTATTGGGCCTGGTTACCCATTGGCGCTGTAAAAGGTGAATGGCTTGCTATCCACAGCCCTGAGTTGCAACTACCGTATATTTATAAAAATCAATTTTTTATTGTGCCTTGGGGCGATGCCACACAGCATACGTTCCGAGTTGGTTCTACGTATGGTTGGCAGCCAACCGACGATTTGCCCACCGCCGAAGCTTACGAAGCTTTGCTTCAATTTGCAAAAAGCCAGCTCGAAGTGCCTTTTGAAGTCATTGGGCGTGGGGTAGGGCTTCGACCTACTACACCCGATAGAAGACCTTTGGTAGGCTGGCATCCACAATTCCAAACCTTGGGCTTGTTCAATGGGTTAGGCACAAAAGGGTTTTCATTGGCACCATATTTTGCCAATAAATTGTACGAAAATGCAGAAAAAAAACGATCTTTGGACGTAGAAGTTGACCCAGTTCGTTTTTGGAATCACCAACAACCCTGAAAACCATTGGCTATTACATCACCACACACTATGTTTGCTAAACTCTCTCATCACTATAAAGTACTGATTTGCTTGCTTTTGTTATGGCCTCTTCACGGGCAAGCACAAACTTACTTGCAGAGCACCCAAGAACTGTTTGGCAAAAACAGGGTACAATACCGCCGCTTTTATTGGAAAGACTACCGCACCAATAATTTTGAAGTATATTTTTACGACGGAGGCACCCGCAGCGCCAAAATGGCCACACGGTTTGTAGAAAATAGTTTTGGACGGATGTCCGATTTGTTGGGCTATACTCCTTTTGCCAAAACCAAAATATTTTTATATAATTCTATCCACGAACTGCAACAAAGCAACATTGGTTTAGATCGAACTTATATGACCACCGGCGGGCAAACTAACTTATTTAGCCCTTATGCCGAAATTCCTTACACCGGCAGCGATATTGACTACAAAAACGAACTACTTTTCGGTGTGGCCAAAGTCTATGTCTATGAAATGATGCACGGCGGAGGCTTGCGCGATATTCTTTCTACAACTTTCTTGACCGAGTTTTCTGAGTGGTTTCAGTTTGGCGCCATCAAATACGTAGCGCACGGATGGAGCGAAGAAATGGACAACTACCTGCGCGATATGTTTACCAGACGCATCCGTGCAGGGGGCAAAACCAAAAATGTTCGTCGCCCTACGTTTATGTTTGGCAAAGATGCCGTAGTAGCCGGACAATCGGTTTGGAACTATATTGTCCAAAAATATGGCGATGCAGCCATTTCTAATGTGCTAAATTTAGCTCGTATTATCCGAAATGAAAAAAACAGCATTGCCAGTACTTTAGGCATCAACCACAAAGCTTTTTTCAAACAATGGGAAATGTATTACCGCGAGCTGGTACGCGAAACCTTAGAAAATACCGAAGAACCCGAGTTTGATGCCAAACTCAAAATGCAAAATCGTAAAAACTACCTCATCAATGACATTAAAATAAGCCCCGATGGCTCGCAAGTGGCTTACACTTTGAATAACAACGGGCGTTTCAAGGTAATCAGGCAAGACCTGCAAACCAAACGCATGCGCAAAAAAACAGTGATGCGCGCAGGGTATAAAGCCATTTACCAACGCTACAACGAAAATACGCCCCTAATCGACTGGCAAAACAATGACAACTTAGGCATTGTACACTACAAAAATGGAGCAGCCTTTATGACCATTTTGGATGGGAAAAAGAAAAAAACGTTTGAACGCGAATGGCTCTCTTTGGCGCAAATTCATAGTTTCGATATTTCGGAAGATGGCAACTTTGTGGTTTTCAGCGGCACACGCAAAGGAATGAATGATGCCAAAACAGGGCAAAACGACTTATTTATTTATGATTTCGACCTCAACTATGTGCGCGATATCACCTCCGATTTTGAAGACGATCTCTACCCTTCATTTGTGGGCGGACGCAACGATCTGGTCGTTTTCAGTTCAAACCGACAATCTGACACCCTCACCGAAAATACCGTAGGTGATATTGGCGACTACGAAAACAACTACACTAACTTAGATTTATTCCTGTATGATTTTAGCGACGATGGCTCGCCAGTCTTAAAGCGACTGACCTATGGCCCCGGCAACGACATCAAAGCTGTGCCTTTCGATGAAAACACTTTTGTTTACACCAGCGATGACTATGGCATTTACCAGCTTTTCAAATATAACCTCGAAACTGACGAAAGCAAGCCCCTGACCAACTGGAGCAAAAGCATCCATGATTTCGATGCCAGCCCACAATCACAAAGCCTGGTTTATACCCGTTTGCACAAAGGAAAACATCGCCCTTATCTCAAAACCAATTTCAACTTCGATAACACAGCCAATATTCACATTACGCCCCGTATCCGACTTTTAGAAGAGCAAAACCGACGTGAAGTAGTCGAAAAGCCCAAAGAAGAAATACTTAACCCTGTTATCAGCGAACTTTCGCCCGACGAAGTCGATACTGACGACTATATGTTCAGCGATGAATCTTTAGACCCTACCGACGACGAAAATGCAACACCATTTTCTATTTTGGGAGTGGTGCGACGCGTAAATGACCAAGAAATTCAGGTGCGGGGTGCTTATGATTATGAGCCAAAAATGCGCGCCCGAGGGTTTACCACCAGCTTTATGCTCGACCCCTTGCGCGGTTTTGGTTTTGTGCTGAATGCCTCGATTTCCGATATTTTGGAAAACCATAAAATCAGAGCCGGTTTAATCGGTAGCAGCGATTTCCGCTCAAGCCTTATATTTGCCGAATACCAATACATCGGCAGGCGGTTAGATTTCTCAATCAAATACCTCAAAGATGCCTTATTCATCAACCGAGGCACCCTCATCAACCGCTACCGTGTCAATCGCTTTGAAATAGGCATTAGTTTTCCTTTTACCAACACATTGCGCTTTTCACTTACGCCGTTTTATCTCAATACCCTCTACACCAACCTCAGCCCCTTGTTCCTTACCCAACCCGACAACCGTACCCATTATGCCGGTGCGCGAACCGAGTTGGTTTTCGACAATACCGTGATTACCGGTATGAACATTATGCGGGGCACACGCGCCAAGCTGACTTTGGAAAACTACATAGGCATCTCCAATGAGAAAAATAGCTTTGGGATGCTCAATTTTGATGCCCGCAATTATCTCCCTATCCATAAAGAAATTACGCTGGCAACACGCGTAGCTGCTGGTCAGTTTTTTGGCCCTTCGCCCAAGCGCTTTATGTTGGGTGGTGTCGATAACTGGATGGGTGGACAAATGGGTAGCAGCGGACAAGGCGACCCGCTCCAATTTTCGGACGGTGTGGAAAATAGCTCCATTATGTTTTCACGATTTGTTACCAATATGCGCGGCTTCGATTTCAATAAATTTTCAGGAAGCAGTTATTTTGTGGCCAATTTCGAATTGCGCATCCCCATTGTCCGCTACCTTTTCGGGCGACGGTTCAACTCCAATTTCTTGAAAAACCTGCAACTGACCTCCTTCACCGATATTGGCTCGGCTTGGTCGTCGGGCAATCCTTTTGTGCGGGTAAGCAACGTAACTTCCGAGGTGATTCAGCCACCCAATTCGCCTTTCAGTGCCACCATCGAAAACTTCCGCAGCCCTTTCTTAGTAGGATATGGCTTCGGTGCCAGAACGATGTTACTGAACTATTACCTCAAATTAGATGTAGCTTGGAGCATCGAAGATGCGTTCATCTCGCGTTCGCCCAGGTTTTATATTTCTTTCGGATACGATTTTTAACCCCCAACCTTTACAGGGCTTATGCACCTCGAACCCCTCTGCCAACAAGTGATAGCACTGGCGCAAGAAACCGGTCAGTTTTTACTTGAAGAAAATCGCCGTTTCGACCGTGCCAACATCGAATACAAAGGCATCAATAATTTAGTTTCGTATGTGGACAGAGAATCTGAAAAAAGATTGGTCGAGGGCTTGAACAAAATCCTGCCCCAAGCGGCCTTTATCACCGAAGAAGACCCCAACAAGCAAATCAAGACCAACAGCGAATTTCACTGGATTATTGATCCGCTGGACGGCACCACCAACTTTACCCACCAACTACCTGTGTTTTCTATCAGCATCGGACTGATGCAAGGCGACCAAGTAGTGCTGGGAGTCATCGTCGAAGTCAATCGAAACGAATGTTTTTCGGCTTGGCAAGGCGGCGGTGCTTTTCTCAATGGAAAGCCCATCCGTGTGTCGCCTACCCCCGAACTTCAAAATAGCCTGTTGGCGACTGGTTTTCCTTATCGGGATTTTGGAAAAATGCACGCCTACCTCGACATCATCGACGAGCTGATGCGCAAAACCCACGGTCTGCGCCGAATGGGATCGGCTGCCGTCGATTTGGCTTTTGTAGCCTGCGGGCGATTTGAAGGATTTTTTGAATACAACCTCAGCCCTTGGGATGTAGCCGCTGGTTCGTTGATTGTACAAGAAGCCGGAGGCCGGGTGAGCGACTTTAGCTTAGGAAACGATTTTGTATTTGGCCGACAAATCATAGCCGCCGGAAATATCCACGCGGCTATGCAGGCCATAATCTACAAACACTGGAAAATTGCCGAAAATCTTCAAGGCTAAACCCAATGCTGCCCAATAAGGTGCTTAGGCATCTGACTTGCGCCTGATTACATTTTTATAAGGGTCATATCCATTTAGCTGCTTCGCATAATAGCCTGTGCCGTCATACGGACGTTTGGCAGGGTGCGTGCGGCAAGTTTCCGAACAAGCGCCTTCCATCTTTTCGCCACAGCTTTTGCAAATGGGCACGTGATTGTTGCACTCGGCATTGGCGCAATTCACCATTCTGTCGCAAGGGTCGCCACAAAGGTAGCAAGTAGAGACCACTACAGGATTGACCTGGTTGACTTCAACCGCTATGCGATTGTCGAATACATAGCACTTGCCTTCAAAATCTTCGCCCCCCTCTTCGATGGCATATTTGATAATGCCCCCGTGTAGTTGATAAACATCCTTGAAGCCTTGCTCCAACAAGTACGCACTGGCTTTCTCGCATTTGATGCCACCGGTGCAATAAGTAATCACTTTTTTATCTTTGAAGGCCTCCAGCTCGGCTATTTTCTCGGGCATATCCCGAAAGTTTTCAATGTCTAAGGTTACAGCATTTTTAAACTTCCCGATGGCGTGTTCATACGTAGAGCGCATATCGACCAACACCACGTCAGGGTTGTCTTTTAATTGCTTGAACTCTTTGGGTGATAAATGCTTGCCGGTCTGTTGGGTTGGATCAATATGGGTCAAGCCCGAATGCACAATTTCGGGTTTGGTGCGTACATACAGCTTTTGGAAAGCGTGGCCGTCTAACTCCTGAACCTTAAAATCAATGCCAGCAAACCTCGGGTCAGCTTGTAGGTGTGCCATATAGGCTTCACAATCGGCGCGCAAGCCCGACACCGTGCCGTTGATCCCTTCAGGGGCAATGATAATCCGCCCAAATAAGCGATGCGCCAAACAAAACAAGTGATGTTCTTCGCGGAAAGTTTCTGGGTCTTCTAAAGGAGTGTAGCAATAGTACAGTAATACTAAGTAAGGTTTCATATCTACGTGCTTTGGTGTAAACAAAGTGTAATGAGGCTGCAAATTTACGCTTTTCTCCCGACATCGCGCCTAAGCACTCCATTTATACTTTTTTTGATTTTTTTTTTTCGGGGCTTGGGTTACCTTCTCCCTTTGCGGGAATAAAGGGCAGATTTTTAAACATCTAAAAACTTAAAAAACATGAAAAAAATCATTTTAGGAAGTTTAATCGCTGTAACAGCTTTTAGCTTCACCGCTTGTAACTGGTTTTCTACTCCTGAAAACAAAAACCCTGATGCCTCGGTAGAGAAAAACGACGGCAAAAAAGTAGAAGCTTCCGGCGAAACCGATCCTCAAAAATCTGTTGAGCAAACCCAAGACAAGGCCGAAGGCGACAAAACCAAAACCACGGAGAAAACAGACAACCCTGTGAAAAAAGAAGGCGATGCCTCCAAACAAGAAGTGAAAAAAGAAGCCAAAGAAGAAAAGAAAGAAGTGAAAAAATAAGGCTTCTGTCTTTTACCAAAAAGCACAACTCACAAGGTTGTGCTTTTTTGATTGATATTTTTGAATAAAAAAAACCTACCAAGCATAAAAACTTAGCAGGAATGTATTGAAATACGCTAACTTTTCGAGTTTAGATTTCTAACAGCAAGCGTTCGGGTTCTTCGAGTAACTGTTTGACACGCACCAAGAAACTAACCGACTCGCGTCCGTCAATGATGCGGTGGTCATACGACAAGGCGACATACATCATCGGACGGACAACGACTTCGCCTTTTACTACTACGGCCCTGTCCACAATGTTGTGCATCCCTAAAATAGCCGATTGGGGCGCATTGATAATCGGGGTGGACATCATCGAGCCAAACACACCACCGTTGGTAATGGTAAATGTGCCGCCTTGCATTTCAGGAATAGAGAGTTTGTTGTCGCGGGCTTTGGTAGCCAAATCGATGATAGTTTGCTCTATTTGGGCAAAGTTAAGTGCTTCGGCATTGCGGATAATGGGCACTACCAAACCACGTGGGGTAGAAACAGCAATCGACACATCGCAGTAATCGTGTAGCACCATTTCATCGCCATCAATCATGGCATTTACTTGTGGGAACTCCTTCAAGGCCACACAACAAGCCTTCACAAAAAACGACATAAAGCCTAAGCCAATGTTGTATTTCTCTTTGAAAATATCTTTGTATTTGGCGCGCAAGTCCATAATGGGTTTCATATTCACCTCGTTGAAGGTGGTCAGCATTGCGGTTTCATTTTTCACTGCTACCAAGCGGCGTGCAATGGTTTTGCGCAATTGCGACAAACGGCTGCGTTGCTCAGTACGGTTGCCTGTACCGGTGTTGGTGGTTTGCGCTTGAGGCACAGCTTTGTTAGCTTCAGTTGGTTGTTGCGTAGATTGCACTTGGGCTTTTTGCGCATCGTCTTTGGTGATGCGACCATCAACCCCTGTACCTTGAATATCGGTCGGTTTTAACCCTTTTTCAGCCAAAATTTTAGAGGCTGCCGGTGAAGGATGTCCGGTAGCATAATTGGTTTCGTTAGCTACCGCAGTGGTGGTTTGGGTGCTCGTAGCTGGGGTTTCTACCGTAGTGGTGGCCAAGACTGGGGCTTCGGCCACTTCAATTTTGCAGATAGTATCGCCAATTTTGAGCACTGTACCGGTTTTTGCTACAATACGCAAAATCCCTCCTACTTCGGCAGTAAATTCTTGGGTAGCTTTGTCGGTTTCTACTTCGCAAAGGGCTTCATCTTGCTTTACATAATCACCATCGTTTTTCAACCAATTGCCAATGGTTACTTCAGTAATTGCTTCAGCGATAGGTGTTACTTTGATTTCGCGTACTTCGCCGGAGGTTTTGGGAGTTGTATTCGCCACAGTTTGGGTAGTTTGGGTTTGTTGAGCGGTTACTTCTTGCGTTTGGGCCGTAGCTTGGCCATTGCCTGCTTCTTCAATACGCCCTACTACTGCCCCGACGGCGATGGTTTCTCCGGCCTTAACTGTAATGCGCAAGATGCCTGAGGCCTCAGCGGGTAGTTCAAAAGAAGCTTTATCGGTTTCTAATTCACAAACAATATCGTTCTGATTCACAAAATCGCCATCATTTTTAAGCCATTGCATAATGGTTACCTCATTGATGGATTCTGCTACATTGGGGATTTTAATTTCTAAGCTCATATCAATTTCTTGCTTTAAAAAAGTATAGGGTGCAGTCTGAATGCCTCCTATACTTTGGTGGATGAGTGATAAGTAATTAACTGAAGGCTTTGGCAATAAGTTCTGCTTGCTCTTTGGCGTGTACTTTGGCATAGCCCGTAGCAGGCGAAGCACTGGCTTTGCGCGCTATGACACTGATGGCGTCGTAAGTATATACTCTATGAATATAACCCCAGGCACCCATATTTTCAGGTTCTTCTTGCACCCACACCACTTTAGCCTTGCTGTTGTATTTCGAAATTTCGAAGTGTACTGCCTTCGTAGGGAATGGGTGTAATTGCTCGATACGAATGATGGCAATATCCTTTCTTTCATTTTTCTCTTGCTCTTCCAACAAATCATAGTACATCTTACCAGAGCAGAGCAAAATCTTGGTTACTTTCTTAGGATCAACATAAGTATCGCCGATGACTTCTTTGAATTGCCCCTGGGTAAATTCAGATATAGAAGAAACTACTTTAGGATGGCGCAACAACGATTTAGGCGACATCACAATCAAAGGTTTGCGGAACTCCCACGCCAATTGACGGCGCAACAGGTGAAAGAAGTTAGAAGGCTGCGTGATATTCGCCACTACCATATTGTATTCGGCGGCAAGCTGCAAAAATCGCTCAGGGCGTGCATTAGAGTGTTCAGGACCTTGGCCTTCATAGCCATGTGGCAACAGCATGACCATCCCATTCATTTTATGCCATTTGCTTTCAGAGGCCGCAATAAATTGGTCAATCATCGTCTGCGTTCCGTTAGCAAAATCGCCAAATTGGGCTTCCCAAATCACCAAAGCGTTTGGATTGGCCATCGCATAGCCAAATTCAAATCCGGCAACGCCATATTCTGACAGCAAAGAGTTGTAAATACGAAAACGCTCCTGCTTTTCGGCGATGTAATCCAAGCTGCTATACGATTCATTGGTTTCTGAATCGCGAAGCACAGCGTGACGGTGCGAAAAAGTACCACGTTGCACGTCTTGTCCACTCATCCGGACGATCTTATTTTCCAACAAAATCGACCCATACGCCAGTAATTCGGCACTGGCCCAATTCAACATTTTGTCTTTGAAGAACATTTTATCACGGTCTTCAATCAATTTGCTGATTTGCTTCAAAGGCTTGAACCCTTTCGGGATGCGGATAAGCGCTTGCGCTATTTGGTCAATCATTTCCTGACTAATACCGGTTTCAGGCGATTTATCAAAATCGGGCGGGGTCGAGTGGCGCAGTTGCTCCCACTGTTCTTCCAAAGGCTGAAACTTATACGGCAGCGCTTGTTGCTTCACCATATTGAGGCGGTCTTGCAGCAATTGGCGAAACTCTTCGTCCATCGACTTGGCCAGGTTGGCATCGGCTTCGCCCAACGTGAGTAACTTTTGGTTATAAATTTCCCTTGGGTTCTGGTGCTTCGAGATAATGTTGTATAGCTTGGGTTGTGTAAACCGTGGCTCATCCGATTCATTGTGGCCGTGCTTGCGGTAGCATACCATATCAATGAAAATATCGCGGTTAAATTTCTCTCTAAATTCTACTGCCAATTTTGATACAAACACCACAGCTTCCGGATCATCTCCGTTCACGTGGAAAACCGGCGCATCAATTACCTTGGCCACATCGGTACAGTAAATACTGGAGCGTGCATCTTCAAAATCGGTAGTAAAACCTACTTGGTTGTTGATTACAAAGTGGATAGTACCGCCGGTATAATACCCTTCCAATTTCGACATTTGGGCTACTTCATATACAATGCCTTGGCCGGCCACAGCTGCATCGCCGTGGATGAGAATGGGTACAATTTTATCTACATCACCGCCATACAAACTATCGCATTTGGCACGCACATAGCCTTCAACCACCGGATTAACTGCTTCTAAGTGCGAAGGATTGGGGCAAAGTTGTAGGTTGATGCGGTTGCCCGAAGGTGTTTCCACCTCGCTCGAAAAACCCATATGGTATTTTACATCCCCATCGCCCATTGTACTATCTTGGGGCACATTGCCTTCAAATTCGTTGAAAACGTCTTCGTAGGTCTTATTCATAATATTGACCAGCACATTCAAACGACCACGATGCGCCATACCAATTACAGCCTCTTCGGTGCCCAACTCAGCAGCACGGTTGATGATGGCATCCAAAGCCGGAATGGTAGTTTCGGCTCCTTCTAACGAAAATCGTTTTTGGCCTACATATTTCGTATGTAAGAAATTCTCAAATACAACCGCTTCGTTGAGTTTTTTCAAGATACGCTTAGCGCCATCAGCCGTCGGGCGGAAGGTGGTGGCTTCGTGTTCTATTTTATGGCGTAACCATTGGATAACCTCCGGCTCGCGGATATACATATACTCGAAGCCAATGCTGCCTTCATATACTTGTTTCAGCCGCTCCACAATGTTGCGTAAAGCAGCAGGCTCGCCAAACAAAGCACGACCCGACTCAAAAACAGTGTCTAAATCTTGGTCGGCAAGGTCGAAATAGTGTAAATCCAGCATAGCGCGCCGGTCTTTGCGTTCGCGCACCGGGTTGGTTTTGGCTTTTAAGTGGCCGCGGGTACGGTAGGCATAAATCAAGTTGCGCACTTTGACCTCTTTGCGGATTTTGTCAAACCCGACGGCTGCCCCTGAAGTGGCCGCACCATTGGTGGCAGTGGTAGTATGCCCGTTTTTCCCATTGGCGAAGGTCAGAGAAAATTCAAAACCTTCGAAAAAACGTTGCCAGCTTTCATCTACCGAGCTGGGGTTCGCTTGGTAGGCGCGGTAAAGTTCGTCCACATACGAGCTATCCGCATTAGCGATATATGAAAATTTGTCCATTTCTTATAAAATCTAATAGGCTTATTGTAGCAAAAGTAATCAAAAAAAAGTCAGTTTGTTTAATTTTTTTTCCAAAAAAGCCCTTGGCTCTCTCATTCTATTAGGTTTTCAAAGGACTATTGGCCAACCGATTGGCTTCTTGGTTGGTAGTTTGCATACGGTCTTGAAAAATGACGTGGTTACGCAAGGCCGCCCCCCAATCGTGTAGGGCTTCCAAAATATTGCCCAACGTCATCCCAAAAGGGGTAATGGCATATTCGACGGTTACCGGCGAGGTGTCGAACACTGTCCGTTTTACTAAGTGGCTCATTTCCAACTCTTTCAGCTCTTTAGAAAGCATTTTAGGGGTGATGCCGTCTATTTCGCGCAACAGTTCTTTGAAACGTCGCTTGCCAAACATCAACGTTGTGATGATCGGAATTTTCCATTTGCCATTGATGACCTCTAATGCATCGCGGATGGCTTTTAGCCTTTTGGGGCATTCTTGTTGGGCGCCTTTTAGCATAAAAAGATAGAATTTAAGGTTTAGCAGTTTCCTCAAGTATACCGGTATCCTTTAGGAAACCAGTAACTTTTGTATAGCAAATATAGCTACATTTGTATCAATCTTAACAAAACCCTTAATTTTTTGATTTATGGCA
>DMHB01000340.1 GCA_003449595.1 Microscillaceae bacterium
TTTGTAGGCACTACCACCCAAGCCCAAAAATTACTCAAAGAATATTATCCCAATGGCCAAGTAAAGCTTGAAGGCATCAAATTAGAAAACAACTTAGAACACGGCCTTTGGATTAAATACTACGAAAACGGGCAAATCGAAATGGAGCTTTCCTACAAAGAAGGTGTGAAGCACGGCCCGTTTATTTCTTATTTGGAAAACGGAAACATCGAGTCGATGGGCACGTATCGCAATGACAAATTGGACGGGATGGTAGTGTTTTTCAACGAGTTTACCCAAAAAATTGAAACTGTTGGCAAGATGAAACAGGGCAGCCAAATCGGCACTTGAGACTTGTATGACGAGTCGGGAAAGTATGTAAAATCAATGGACTTTTAGTGTCAGTAACCCTCCCTGGCTAAACAATTTTGTTCTAAACCTTTTTTTTCACAACAAAGTTTTCCAACAAAATCTGAAAATACGATGATAAAAACCATCCTTATTTACTGCACACTCTTCGCTGTTTGGAGCCAATCTGTGCAAGCGCAACGCCTCAAACAACACTATTATGACAACGGCAACCTAAGGGCTGAAGGAATTGTATTAGACAATGGCTTAGAGCACGGACTATGGACAAGGTATTTCGAAAATGGTAAAATCGAAATCGAAATTTCCTACAAAGCCGGTGTGAAGCACGGCCCTTTCATTTCGTATTTTGAAAGCGGACAAATAGAATCGATGGGGGCTTACCGCGACGGAAAATTGGAAGGCCCACTGATTTTTCTGCACGAATCGTCTCAAAAAGTAGAGTCAATGGGCAAAGCTGCCAACGGCCACCCTTTCGGCGAGTGGGATTTGTACGACGAAGCCGGTAATCGTCTTAAAACTGTAACCCACTAATTTTTAATAACAAACCACTCCCTTGCAGAGTGGTTTTTTGTTTAGATTGCTTTTCAAACCACTCACTTCAAATATCCTCATTCAGTATGGAAAATAAAATAATCAGTAGTTTTTTAGGCTTAGCGGTTGGCGACGCGTTGGGCGTGCCGGTCGAGTTCAAACCGCGCCAAGTATTGAAAGAAAATCCCGTTACCGGAATGCGCGCCTATGGCACACACCAACAGCCCGCAGGCACTTGGTCCGACGATAGTTCGATGGCTTTCTGCACAGCCGAAGCTTTATGCCAAGGCTTCCAAATAAAAGTAATCGCCCGCAACTTTGTAGCTTGGTATGAAAAAGCCTATTGGGCAGCCCACCACGAGGTGTTCGACATTGGCATCGCCACGTCCAAGGCTTTAGAGAAAATTAAACAAGGAATTTCCCCCTCCCAATCAGGCGGCGCGACCGAGTACGACAATGGCAATGGCTCGCTAATGCGCATCTTGCCCCTGGTTTTCGAGTTGCAAAACGACCCCATCGACCTCCGATTTACCAAAATTCAAGCGGTTTCGAGCATCACCCACGCCCACCTGCGCTCGGTGTTGGCCTGTTTTATGTATTGCGAATATGCCTTGGCGCTGCTGCAAGGGCAAGACAAAATGCAAGCATACGCTACGATGCAAAGCAGCGTAAATAGTTTTTTAGACGGTCAACCCGATGATTTTCAAACAGAACGCACCTTTTTTGCGCGACTTTTGACCCAGTCCATTGATTTACTCAACGAAGATGATATTCAATCCAGTGGCTATGTATTGCATACCTTGGAAGCAGCGCTATGGTGTTTGCTGACCACCGACTCGTATGCCGATGCCGTGCTGAAAGCTGTTAATCTGGGAGAAGACACCGACACCACCGCGTGTGTGGCAGGTGGATTGGCAGGGTTGTACTACGGCGCAGACAAGATTCCTTCCCCTTGGCTTGCTGTATTGGCACGCAAAGACGACATTGTTGCGCTGGCGCAGCGACTTGCTGCTTGGCAAGCCAACCGAGTATAGTTGGCAGTTTTGGGCAAATTTCATTTAATTTGCAGTCATAATTAACAAATAACCACTATTGATGCCTATGTTAAAGCTGAAAAGTCTACCGTTATGGGGGGTTGCAGGGTGGCTTCTTTTATTGGCGGTGGCCGCCTGCCAAACTACCCCGCCCAAGCCTAAAAAAATTAACAATCAAAAGCCGGTAATCACCGAAAATGGCAAGATCGTAACCCTGCCCCAAGACACGGCCTTGATCAATTATTTTGCCGCCGCACCGGTAACCCGCGAAAAACTCATCACCGATTTTCAAGCCCCTGCCCGCATTGTGGCCAGTGTAGTGCCCTCGGGCGGCACCAACAACCGCAACCTCATCTTATTCGATAATCCTGATTTAACAGCAACTTTTACTGCTTTTCAGCAGCACTTGGTCAACATAGCCCAGTATAAACTTAGCTACGAACGCACCCAAGACTTATTTGCCAACGGCGCGGCATCGGGCAAAGACCTCATCGAAGCGAAAACCATTTTGGCCAACGAAGAAACCGCCATCACTGAAGACGAAGCCCGCTTGCGCTTGGCAGGCTTAGCCCCCGAAGACTTGCTCAAAGCCAGCGCCGGTACGGTCTGGGTGCTCTGCGATGTGCCCGAAAACTTGGTCAACGACTTAGACATTGGCAACATTTGCACCATCCAGTTTACCTCCTATCCCGACGAAGCCTACTCGGGCAAAATAGAAGACATCGGCGATGTGGTCGATAACATTACCCGAATGGTCAAATTGCGCATCACGGTTGTCAATAGCAAAGGCAGGCTCAAGGCCGGTATGTTTGCCTTGGTGCAGTTTAGCCTTTCGGAAGGCGACCATCTTTGCGTAGATCGCAATGCCATCATAACCCTGCAAGGCAAGAGCTATGCCTTTGTGAAGCAAAGCGAGCGTGTTTTTGAAAGAAGAGAAGTGGTCATTGGGCAGCAAATTGGCGATAAAGTGCTGATTTTCAACGGACTGAACCTCAACGACCAGGTAGTTAACAAGGGCGTTATCCAGCTCAAAGGGCTAAGTTTTGGCTATTGAAAAGCTTCATTTTTAACCCACCCCAAGCGAATACCAACCGGTTATGAATATCAAAGATATTTTATTTTTTACCCTTACGCATCGGTGGATCATCATCCTCTTCTCCGTAGGGCTGATGCTGTTGGGTATATGGTCGTTTCTCAATATCAAAATTGAAGCCTATCCCGACATTGCCGACACCAACGTCATCGTGATCACCAAATTCGACGGACGAGCCGCCGAAGAAGTAGAACAGCAAATTTCCATTCCTATCGAGCGGGCGCTGAACAATGTGCCCAATGTGATTTCGAGGCGTTCGCGTACCATTTTTGGGTTGTCGGTGGTGCAGCTCTCTTTCGAGGATGGCACCGACGATTATTTTGCTCGCCAGCAGGTATTTCAACGGCTCAGCGAGGTGGAACTGCCACCGGATGTCAGTCCCGAAATTGCCCCGCTTACTTCTGCCGTAGGCGAAATTTTGCGCTATGTCATCGAAGCACCGCCTTCGTTTACACCGATGCAACTGCGCGACCTCCAAGACTGGGTCATTGTGCCCAAATTGCTGCAAACCCCCGGCATTGCCGACATTACTACCTTTGGCGGCCCTATCAAGCAATTTCATATCTTGATGGCACCTGCCAATTTGCGCAAATACAATCTCAAATTGCAAGATGTGATCGAGGCCATCGAAAAGAACAACCAAAATACCGGTGGGAACATCATCGAGCGGGGCGCACAAGGTTTTGCGGTGCGCGGCATTGGCAACCTGCGCGACATCGAGGACATCGAAAACATTATTTTGACTACCAGCAATGGCGTACCCATTTTTGTAAAAGATGTAGCCAGCATCGAAATCAACCCGCCGCCTGCTTCTGGTATTTTGGGCTATAGCATTCCTGACGAAAAAATAGACTTTACCGCCGGCACCGAGGGCATTGTGCTGCTGCGACGCTACGAAAACCCCAGCGAAGTACTCAAAACGCTCAAACAAAATATCAAAGACTTAGAAGAAAACGATTTGCCGGCAGGGGTCAAAATCAGGATTATTTATGACCGTAGTTTTCTGATCGACCACTCGCTCGAAACCGTAGGACACACGCTTCTTGAAGGCATCACCATTTCGTTGGTGGTTATCTTCTTGTTTTTGGGCAGTTTCCGCTCGGCGCTGGTGGTGGCCATTACCATTCCCTTTTCGCTGCTTTTTGCCTTTGTAATGATGAAATTTAGCAACATACCGGCCAACTTGCTTTCGCTGGGCGCTATCGATTTCGGCATCATTGTAGATGGCGCAGGCCGGATGGCCGAAAATATGATTCGACGCATCGAAACAGCCAAGCCCCACGAGAAAGAAAAGGGAATCATTGCCATTTGCATCAGTGCGGCCCAAGAAGTTGGTCGTGAAATTTTCTTTTGCGTAGGCATCATCATTTTGGCCTATTTGCCCATTTTTATGATGCAGCGTGTAGAAGGCAAACTGTTTACACCGATGGCGCTCACGGTGGCTTTTGCTTTGTTAGGCTCTGTGATTTGCGCCCTTACGCTTATTCCGGTGCTCATTTCTTATACTTTTTCCAAGGCATTGACCGAGCATAAAAAAAGAAAGTGGTATCAGTTCTCGGTATTCAAATACCTGCAAAATGGCTACAGCAAAGGTTTAGACCGCGTATTGACCCATCCTTGGTGGTTGGTGGGCGGTGTAACGGCCTATTTGGTGATAGCCGGTTTGTTTATTTCCCGCATAGGCACTGAGTTTTTGCCGCGCTTAGACGAGGGCAGCATTTTCTTGCGGTGCAACTTACCGGCAGGTGTCAATATTCAGGAAACTGCCAAAATATCGCCCATCATTCGGAAGGTAGTGAGTAAATACACACCCGTCGATTTTGTAATTACCCAAGCAGGCCGCAACGACGACGGCACCGACCCCTTTCCGGCCAACCGAACCGAAGTGTTGATTGGGCTAAAAGAATATAGCCTTTGGGCGGATAGCATTGCCAAAAATGACCTGATAGAATGGATTCGCAGCGATTTGGAGAAACACCTGCCCGGTGTCAGCATTTCGTTTGGGCAGCCCATCATCGACCAAGTGATGGAAATTGTAACCGGAAGTGCCGCCGACTTGGCCGTTTCGGTGGTAGGAGCCGATCTCAAACTAATGCGCCAAAAAGCTGATTCCATTTTGCATATTGTGCGCCAAATGCGGGGGGCTGCCGGTTATAACATAGAGCAAGAAGGCCGCCAAGAGCAAATCACCATCAGCATCAACCGGAAAAAAGCCGCTCGTTATGGTATCAATGTAGCTGATGTTCAGCTACTTATCGAGGCTGCTATTGGGGGCAAAGCAGTCAGTGCGCTTTACGAAGGCGCTAAGCGGTACGACATCATTGTGCGCTATTTTCCTGAAAACCGCAACACCATCGAGTCGCTGCAACAATTGCAAGTGCCTTCGGCCAATGGTTCGTATGTGCCCATCAAAGAAGTGGCTACGGTGGCTTATGAAGAAGGTGAAACCAATATTTATCGCTTAGACGGCAAACGGATGGTTACCGTGCGCACCAACATTGTCAACCGCGATCAAGGTGGGTTTGTCAACGAATTGCGTGAAAAAATCAGCGCACAAATCAAGCTACCCGAAGGATACCGCATCATTTATGGCGGCCAGTTTGAAAACTTAGAGCGCGCAGGCAAGCAACTGCTCATTGTCATTCCGCTTACGCTGATCATTGTATTTGTGGTGTTGTTTATTCTCTTCAAATCGTTCAAAGACACGATGATTGTGTTTTTGTGCGTACCGTTGGGGCTGACCGGCGGCGCTATGGCGTTGATTATCAGGGGCTATAATTTCAACATTTCGGCGGGAGTAGGCTTCATTTCCCTTTTCGGGATTTCGGTGATGGCGGGCATTATGATTGTCTCGTTTTTGAACAATGCCTTCGAGGACTGGTTTCGCGAAAGCGCCCAAGAAAAAAAGCCCACCACCCGCGAACAAGCCCGCCATATCTTGTTAGAAGTGTGCCAAGAGCAATTGCGCCCCCAAGTGATGGTGCTGATCGTAGCGATTTTGGCACTGATTCCGGCGGCGCGGTCGTCGGGCATCGGTTCGGATGTACAACGGCCACTGGCAACGGTCATCATTGGCGGGCTGACCACCACTCTTTTGCTGGCACCTTTGGTGATTCCGACCATTTACTGGTTGTTTGTAGGTAAAAATCCACAGCCCGATGTGGAAGAAGAAATTCCGCTACTGGACGACGAATAAGCCCGCCAATAGAAACTTTACCAAAACTTAACGCACGATGCAAGGCTATTCGGGTGAAATGCCGTACATTTCGAGTTTTGTATCCCAACTGATTGCCTATGAAAGTATCGACCACCCAACCATTTGAAGTCATTTACTCTATTTTCCAACACGAGTTTTTGGGCTATTTGCTGGGCGCTTTTGTGGTTCAGGTAAACAGCAAAGGCGAACTAACCCTGCAATACCAAAATCTTTCTTCGCAAAACGCCCAGGAGTTCAGCAAAAACCTTACTGCCGCCGACCTGGAAGTAATCAGCTGGATAGACAGCATCCAACAAGACAACATCATCCGCAAATTTTACAACAAAAAGGTCAAGCCGGAAGAGTTTTTTCTGAAAGTGTATCACAAAGAAAAAGGCGATAAAAACTTGCAAGAATTTATCGAAAACTTCATCGAAGAGCGTAAACAGCATATTTTGCACCGGTTGGCCGACAAAAAACTCTTTATTATGGCCAAAGATGGCAACCCAAGCCACAAACGCTTGTTTTTTGCCCAAGAACCAGCCACGGTCTTGTTCCATTTTCGGCGCAACGAAGAAGACATCCATTATTTTCCGACGCTCAAATACCAAGGGCAAAAATTGGAGTTTCAGTATAAAAATGCCTTTATTTTGGGCAATCAACCCGCTTGGATGGTGCTCGAAGACACTATTTACACCTTTGCCAAAGAAGTGGACGGCAACAAACTCAAACCCTTTTTGAACAAGAAATTCATCGCCGTCAAGCGGCAAATGGAAAACACCTATTTCAAGAAATTTGTAGCCCCTCTGGTAGCCAGTTTTGATGTGTTTGCTGTAGGTTTCGATATCAAAACCGAATCGCATACGCCCATCCCACACCTGCGGTTCAGCGAAATGCCTTCGGGCAGTGGTGCGCTTTTCGACCTTGCCAACGACCCAAGCGACACCCTCACAGCGCCCCTTGTGGCTCAAAGCCAAATGTTGGTAGAGCTTTCGTTTGCTTATGGCGCGCAGCATTTTATGTGCAACGACGAAACACCGGTGAAGGTCTATGTCGAAGAAGATCCGGCCAACGACAATTACATTTTCCACCGAATCAAGAGACAATTGTCTTTGGAAGCCGATTATATGGCGCAGTTGGCCGAGTTTGATCTGGCTTTCAAGCCCCAGTCGGCCAAGCGCTACATCGACCGGGGCGATGCCTTCGGCTGGCTGGGCAAATACAAAGAAGCCCTCGAAAACAAGGGTTTTGTGGTGCATACGCAATTTCAAAACCAGAAAAAATATTTCATCGGCAAGACCAAGATTTCACTCGAAATACAAGAAAAACGCGATTGGTTCGACATACACGCGCTGATTCAGTTTGGCAAGTTTGAAATTCCTTTCTTGCAAATCCGCAAACTTATCCTGCAAAAGAAAACAGAGTTTGCCTTGCCCGATGGCAGCATTGCCGTCATTCCCGAAGCTTGGATAGAGCGGTTTGCCCAACTTTTTGCTTTGGCGCATACCCACGAGGGCGACGAAACGCCTACCTTGCCCAAATACCACCTCTCGATGCTGGCCGAACTGCAAGCCGGCGAATATGCCCAAGTGCGCATGAGCCGGAAATTAGAAAGTTTTCGCTCGTTCGAAAAGATAGAAGACTACCCTTTGCCGAATCAGTTTGAAGGCATCCTTCGAAACTACCAAAAGGCGGGGTACAATTGGCTTCGTTTTTTGAACGAATATCGCTTTGGCGGATGCTTGGCCGACGATATGGGCTTGGGCAAAACCGTGCAAACCTTGGCGCTGCTACAGGCCGAAAAAGAAGCTGGCGTGCAACAGCCTTCGTTGCTGGTAATGCCTACCTCGCTGATGTATAATTGGCAAATTGAGGCGCAGAAATTTACGCCGCAACTGAAAACCTTGGTGTATGCCGGCCAGAACCGAAATAAAAATACGGCCTACTTCGAACTGTTTGACCTCATCATTACCTCGTATGGTGTGCTTCGTGTAGATGCCGAATTGTTGTGCCAATACAAATTTCATTACGCCATTTTAGACGAGTCGCAAGCCATCAAAAATCCATCGTCAGCCATTTCGCAAATCGTGCGCGAGTTGCATACCAACCACCGGTTGATTTTGACCGGCACCCCGCTCGAAAACAGCACCCTTGACTTGTGGACACAGATGTCGTTCATCAATCCGGGACTTTTGGGCACGCAGCAGTTTTTCAAAAATGAATTTCTCAACCCCATCGAACGCCAAAAAAGCCAAGACAAAACCCAGAAGCTTTCCGATGTGGTCAAGCCGTTCATTTTGCGTAGGCTCAAGTCGCAAGTAGCCCAAGACCTGCCCGAAAAAATTGAAAACATCCACTATGCCCAAATGACCGAACCCCAAGCCAACCTCTATGAAAAAGTAAAATCGCATTACCGCAACCGCCTCATCGAGCAATTTGAAAAAGAAGGCCTGGCCCAATCGCAGCTATTGGTCATAGAAGGGCTAACCAAACTGCGCCAAATAGCCAACCACCCCAAAATGATTGACCCCGAGTATGACCAAACGTCGGGCAAGTTTGAAGACATCTGCTACAAATTGGAAGGTATCCTCAGCGAAAATTATAAAGTATTGGTTTTCAGTCAGTTCACCAAACATTTGGCGCTCTTCCGCCAACACCTCGACCAGCTGGGCATTCGGTATGCCTACTTAGACGGCGGCACCAAAGACCGGCAACAGCAGGTCAACCTTTTTCAAAACAGCCCCGAAATTCAGATTTTCTTGATTTCGCTCAAAGCCGGAGGCACCGGCCTCAACCTCACGGCTGCCGAATATGTTTTCTTGTTGGACCCTTGGTGGAACCCCGCCATCGAAGCCCAAGCGGTGGACAGAGCGCACCGCATCGGCCAAAAAAATACGGTTTTTACCTATAAATTCATCACCCAACATACGGTCGAAGAAAAAATATTGGCCTTGCAGCAAAGCAAGAAAAAATTGGCCGACGATCTGATCAGCAGCGAAGATGGCTTTGTAAAAAGCCTCAGCCAAGACGATTTGCTCAAACTTTTAGACTAACCCTATGGGCATCATCATCCGACAAGGACTCAAAGCCTCGGCGGTTAGCTATGTGGGCGTGGCCATTGGCGCTTTTTCAACGATATGGCTTTTTCCGGCCTTGCTTACGCCAGCTCAAATAGGGCTGTTGCGCTTGGTGCAAGACACAGCCTTTGTGTTGGCAGGATTTGCCCAATTAGGCGCAGGCAATATCACCGACAGGTTTTTCCCGACTTTTAATGATATACGCCAAAAGCACCACGGTTTTCTGGTTTTCCTCCTGCTTTATGCAGGTTTAGGGCTTACGGTAGCCGCTGCTTTTTATTTTGGTTTTTCGCAGAGTCTCCAAGCCTTCTACGCCACCAAATCTCCGGAGTTGTTGCCCTATTTTCCCCTTATTTTTGCTTTGGGCGGACTGATCGTTTATAGCTTCCTGCTCGAAGCCTACGCCCGCGCCCATTTGCGGATTGTAGTGCCTACGCTGCTGCGCGAGGTGGTGCTCAAATTGGCATTGATAGGGATAGTAGGAGGCTATGCTGCCGGATTTTTAACATTTGAACAAGTTCTGCCCGCACTTTTGGTAGTTTATTGGTTGGTGTTGGTAGCGCTTTTGCTGTATTTGCTACGGTTGGGCAGGCTTTATTGGCGGTTGCCCGATAGCGATGCTTTTCGCCTACAAATCGTGAAAGAAATGATGCGCTATGCGTTTTTTATCCTGTTGGGAGGCATTAGTGCGTTGCTCATCTTGCGCATCGATACGCTGATGATTGGCGCTATTTTGGGTACAGCCGACACCGGCATTTACAGCATTGCCTTTTTTATGGGTACGGTCATCGAAATACCCCGCCGCAGTTTTGCACAAATCAGCACACCCATCATCGCGAAAGCGTGGAAAGACAACGATATGGCGCAATTGGCCGATTTGTATCGCCGCAGTTGTATCAACCTAAGCCTGATTGGCTCTTTCTTATTTTTGGGTATCTATTGCAACTTAGACAATATTTTTGCCCTGATTCCGAAAACCGAAATTTATCGACAGGGTATGGGTGTGGTGGTCTGGGTGGCGCTGGCGCGATGGGTCGATATGTCGGCAGGCTTGAACAGCGAAATCATCCTGCAATCCAAATATTACCAAATCAATATTTACTTGTCTGCCGGACTGGCCTTGCTGATGGTCTTTGCCAACTTACTGCTGATCCCTTGGGCAGGCATCAACGGAGCCGCCTTGGGCACCTTGCTTTCCATCAGCCTGTGGAACCTAAGCAAAGTAGGCTACTTGTGGTATCGGTTTGGTTTGCAACCCTTTACATTGGCCAACTTATGGGCCATTGTCCTGACGGCAGGCTTGGCCGGAGGCGTAGGACTCATCGCACCGATGGGTTCTATCTGGTTCGATATGGCGGTTCGTTCGGTACTGATAGGTATTCTTTTCCCCTTATTGGCTTGGCGTTTGCGGCTATCGCCCGACATCACCGACTGGGCTAACTACTTGGGGGAGCGTGTGAAGCGTAACTTTTCGTAAAAGAGCTTGCAAGCTATCTTGCTTTGCAGGTTTTGGGTAGAACTGGAACGATACATACAGCATACCCCCTCACTTTCGCAAGATATGATGTTGATATCCAAATGATTTTCTATAATTCCGCCGTGTCAGGTATTGGTTCTTCTGCCACAAAAAATCATTCTTACCACAGCCTTACTTCCTTGCCTTATCCACTTCGAGGCGTTTTTGCAGGGTCGCGTGGGTGGGTTGTGGAGGTTTTTGTATCGTCTTCACCATACAATATACTGCGTTATAAATTCAGGACGGCATTTTTATTTGTAATTTTCACGAGATGGTGGTGGTAAGTTGCGTGTAGTGTGGGGTTTCAGGCTGTTTACAATTGGATTTATAAAAAATCAAATTTTGATAATTTACAGGAACATTCTAATTTTTCTTTAAATTAGCATTATGGAGAATTTAGGCTATATTGAGATAAAAATTAGTGGTTCAAAAGGCAACCTTGAACTATCATCTGAAAATTATGATATTCGGGATATAATCTCTATCCTCGAAAATGCAGAAAGCTTGTTAAACCCTGATGCAAATAAGAACAGGCCTACCATTAGTTACAGTATTGAAAGTGGTTCAGTTAGGCATATCTTAAAAACTACGATCCAGTATATTATTGGATTTAATGCTATTATTGGACAAATCAACCAAAATCAAACGATCGACTTTTTAGAACCATCAACTGCAAAAGCGTTTGAATTTTTTCAAAATATAGCTTCTAAATCAAACTACCAATTTACAATTAAGACATCTCTTGATAGCTCAAATGAAGTAAGGCTTGACCGAACCACAAATTTTAAGCGTAAAGAGGCTGTATGGGTGGAGGCAGAATTTTACTTTTATGGCAAAATTACAAACGCAGGCGGGAAAGACAAAGCAAATATTCACGTTAATACCGAAAACTTAGGGTTGATTACAATAAACACCCCGATTAGTTTTTTAGAAGAGTATCAAGATAATTTGCTTTACAAAACGCTCGGAATAAGAGCAGTTGGTAAGCAAAACTCAGAAACAGGTGAAATTGATACTTCCACACTACAATTTGTCCAGCTTATTGACTATGAACAAAAATATGATAGTGATTATTTAAGTGATTTAAGAGATAAAGCAAAAAAAAATTGGCTTAGCAAAATTAATGCGGATAGTTGGTTAAAAGAAATTAGAGGAGGATATGATGCATAGTTGTGTTCTACTCGACACCAGTTTTTTTTTCGCTTCTTGGATGATGAAAGTCCTCTTTACAAAAATGCAGATAACTATTTCCATTACCTATTGAAAAAAAAATAACAATGATGATCTCTACTATCTCAATAGCTGAATATTGTGTAGGTGGAGATATGAGTGAACTACCTCTGAAAAATCTTCAAATTGTCTCATTTAACCTCGATTACTCAAAAAAAGCAGGTGAATTTGCAAGAATAGTCTTTCAAAACAAAGGTAAACTAAGCATTAGTAATAGAAATATCATACCGAATGATACCAAGTTGTTTGCACAAGCAGATTCTGAAAAAACTATTGAGTTTTATCTCTCATCTGATACTGAAAGTTTTAAGATTTACAAACTTTTAAAAGAGCACATAAATCCAAAATTCCAATTCATAGATCTGAATACACCTTGTAGTGAAACTTTT
>DMHB01000282.1 GCA_003449595.1 Microscillaceae bacterium
CTACACGACGCTCTTCCGATCTCTGCTATAAAAGCTGTTTTACCTTGTCGGAAGATTTGGTCTAACTGAGGAATCCATTTGATATTGCGGTCGAAAAGCATGTTATTTAACCCTTGTTCGTCCATTTGACTACATAGCATGGCATACAAAGCGTCAAGGTCTTGTGTGTTGTACAATTGTTCAAGTTTGTTGAGTTCTTCTATAGACCCCTCGTTGCGGTCATATACGGCATCTAAAAGCATTTCAACTTGGCGTTGGATAGGATAGCCATCATATAGTACACGAATTTGGTCGTCGATACTTTCCAATCCTTTGACTTGTTTTTTGTATTTCTTGGCTACTTGCTGAAAATACGCATCCATAGAGCCACTGTCGAGCGAAGGGCTGCTGTTGGCCTGCATTTGGATAGATTTACCCTTCACTGCTTTCATATATTTGGCAATGGAAATAAGCTGTTGCAATACGATGGGTTTGCACTTGTTGAATAACGCGATGCCGATGCCAACATTTTCGCGCAAGCATTGGTCGGTGGCTTTGTAATCTGCTTCGGAAAGTAGTTTTTGAAGGCTGTTTTCTTTCATAAACATCCCCATCGTAAGTTTGAGCAGCAGGGTTAGGTCAGTGCTATCAACTATCATTTCGCCTACAACAAAGTCCACCTCGCGCAGGGGTGTTTGTATGGCTGGGTTATCGACCAAAAACTGATAGTCGTGCAAATGGTGTGTGCCAAACAAATAGCTGGGTTTCTCTTGTTTGGGGTGTCGAATTTCCCAAAACACGGAGGCGGTATTTTGACCAAATAAAGCGGTGGAAGAGATTGACAAATATATCAGCAGCCCAAACCGGCTTACCAAGCGGCTACTGAAATTGAAAAGAGGGGAAAAAAGCATAAATTGAACCGTTGGGGCTACTTTATCGCGTAAGAAACCGGGTAATGATAACAACCAAACAAATTAAAAACATGATAATGGAAATACGGTTGATACCGTGCATCATTCGCAAGTTAAAACTATTCGGATATTTGTCGTCGTGCTTGCGAAATACACGTAAGAAATAGTGAAAAAAATCTCCAAATTGAAAATAACGCTTGATGTTGCGTGCCATACAAAGGATTGATAAAAGTGAAAATTAAGGTACATCCAGTCAAACCGCTTGTGTGTGAATAGGTTTGTAAATCGTTGCAAAAAAGCTAAAGAGCCTTTGCATCCTGTAAATCACAGTGGCAAAGGCTCTTCTTACTGATGATTTAAACGATTTCGAACAACCCGGCTGCTCCCATTCCACCGCCTACACACATAGTAACCACTACATATTTGGCTTTGCGGCGTTTGCCTTCCAGCAAAGCGTGGCCTACCAAGCGCGCACCAGTCATCCCGTAAGGATGGCCAATAGAAATAGCCCCCCCATTGACGTTGAGTTTCTCGTTGGGAATACCTAATTTATCTCGACAGTAAACCACTTGCACAGCAAAGGCTTCGTTGAGTTCCCAAAGGTCGATATCATCCATTTTGAGATTATGGCGTTGCAAAAGTTTAGGAATGGCATAAACCGGCCCGATGCCCATTTCGTCAGGCTCTAAGCCAACCACCACCAAGCCGCGATAAATGCCCAAAGGTTCAATGTTGTGCTGCTCGGCCAATTTGCTGTCCATCAACACACAAGCCGAAGCGCCGTCGGAAAGTTGGCTGGCATTGCCTGCGGTAATAAAATTGCCTTCTCCCTGTACAGGTTTTAAGCCTGCTAAGCCTTCGAGTGTAGTATCGGGGCGGTTGCCTTCGTCTTGTTTGAGTTCTACTTCTTCTTCCCAAGTTTTTCCGGTGCCTTTATCCACTTTTTCCATAATGGTTTTCAGGGATACAATTTCGTCGTTGAATTTGCCGGCTTGTTGGGCTTGCGCAGTGCGTTGTTGGCTTTGTAGGGCGTATTCGTCTTGCGATTCTCGGCTCACTTTGTAGCGTTGGCCAACAATATCGGCTGTTTTTATCATCGGATACCAAAGCTCGGGTTTGTGTTGCATCAGCCACGCCTCGGTGTAGTGCTTCATATTCATATTGTTTTGCACCAAACTGATAGATTCTAACCCACCGGCCACCATAATAGGCACGTGGTCAACGATGATGCGCTGGGCTGCCATACTGATGGCTTGCAGACCGGAACTGCAATAGCGGTTGACTGTAGTACCGCTGGTGGTTACGGGCAATCCTCCACGTACAGCCGCCAAGCGGGCGATGTTGTGGCCGGTAGCCCCTTCGGGCAAACCGCAGCCCAAGATAACGTCTTCCACTTCGGCGGGATCGATTTTGGCTCTGGCAACAGCCTGCTGAATCACATGGCCTCCTAAAGTGGCTCCGTGGGTTTTGTTGAAAGCGCCCCGAAAAGCTTTGCCAATGGGGGTGCGGGCAGTGGAAACAATAACGGCTTCTTTCATGGTGTAAGGTAAGGCTTTGAAAAAATGGATAATAGAGGGAAGTTAAATATTTTTTGACAAATGACAAGTTTTTGACGATTTTATAAGCGCTTGCCTTCAGTATTCTTTGCCTATATTTGTGGACTTATGACAGTCAAAAAGACGATGTTAGCAGAACGACTCATTACAGGCTCCATCATTACGGGCTTACTTCTCACGCTTTTTTGGGTGATTAATACCTATGAAAACAAGTTGCTTTCGCGCCAATTTCAGGTGGAAGGTGGGGTGAAACTGAAATATTCGGCTGTAGAAGTGAAAAACCTCATCAAAACACTACCTACCTACCAAGGAGATAGCCTTACAGTGTTTGAAAATGGCAATATTCAAAGTAGTTTAGCAGAGCTAAATGGCGGGTTGCAACACGCTCAGAATGACCCTGCCACGCGTCAATATTTAGAAGGAGTAGCTCGTTCAGCGTATTTGCCCTTGGGTTTTGTTGTATATCGACACGTAGTGCCTTATTACATTGAGGAGCAAAAAAAGAAAGCGAAATAGTTATTTTTCAGGGCTTTGATACCGGCTCTTTTGGTATAAGCTTGTACTCCTTGGCTTGGTTATCTATTTTGACGACGGCACAAGGGGTATAATCCTTCAAGGCCAATTTTTTTGTTTCATTCGTTACCTCGATGTGTCGTATTTGGCACATAACGCCTTGGTTCTGAAGCATCCGCCATAAGGGGTATTCCCAATCATCAAATTCAATTTGGAGTCCTATTTCGGCACATTTACGCGCTTTTATTTGCTTGACCAATTGTTGGTAAGATGGGTATAATTCG